>CAJXJE010000085.1 GCA_913054215.1 uncultured Candidatus Peregrinibacteria bacterium
TAAGAGGCTGGATACTCTCGCTGCTATGGTGAAGCCGCAGAAGGTGATTCCCAATGCAATAGAGTTTGTCGATATTGCAGGCCTCGTCAAAGGAGCCTCGAAGGGAGAGGGTCTTGGAAACAAGTTTCTCGGCGCTATTCGAGAGGTGGATGCACTCTGCCACGTAGTACGTCACTTCGAAGATGATGACATTACCCATGTCGAAGGGTCTTTGGATACTGCTCGTGATCGAGGGATTATTGAGACAGAGCTAATACTTTCCGATCTGGAGTCGCTCGACAGCCGTATGGATAAGTTACAGAGCCTTGCCAGGGGTGGAGATAAAGAGAAGATTTTTGAGCTGGCGACATTCGAGAAGATCAAACTGGTTCTTGATGAAGGCAAGATGGCGATAGAGACCGATGTGACTGAGGAGGAAGATGCCTTCTTGAAAACTGCACAGCTGCTCACCTACAAACCCCTGATCTATGCCTGTAATGTTGCTGAGAGTGAACTGCATACTATAAGTGTGCATACGGTGAAGGAAGAAATGGGCTTACGTGAGAATGATCAGCTGATTACGATCTCTGCAAAGATCGAAGAGGATTTGCAAGATCTCTCCGCAGAAGATGCCAAGGAATTTTTGGATGAGCTGGGGGTTACAGACTCAGGATTGGATCGATTGATCCAAGCAGCGTACACAGCTTTGGGATACCAAACATACTTTACTGCTGGTGTGCAGGAGGTACGAGCGTGGAACATCCTCAAAGGAAGTACAGCCCCACAGGCTGCCGGTGTTATTCATACAGACTTCGAGAAGGGATTTATTAAAGCCGATACAATTGCTTACAATGATTTTGTGGAGTTTGGTGGGGAACTTGGAGCCAAAGAAGCTGGGAAACTGCGCCAGGAAGGGAAGGATTACGTCGTACTAGACGGAGATATACTGCATTTCAAATTCAATGTATGAGAAAAGATCCGGAAATACAGGCACTAGAAACCTACTGTCATGCTGAGCGAAGCCGACAGGTACAAGGCCGGATACGTCGCAATAGAGTACGTCTCCTTTCCGCGATGAGTTCTATCTTGTCTATGATTGGACAAGGTGAACTTCGCTGTGTTGATGATGCAGTCGCGATGATCGCAGCTACTGTTGATGAAAAATCAGCTTCAAGATTTCGACGAGAGTTACAAGATCCTAGATTCACATCACGTGCATGCCCTTCATAGCTCGCCAAGAACCCTTTGTCTGTGATCACTGCCAAGCGGATGTTGCACCACTGGAAAATGGGTCCTATCGAAACCACTGTCCCAAGTGTCTTTGGTCAAAGCATGTTGACAAAGATGGCCCCGGAGACCGTGCATCGGAGTGTAAAAGTCTCATGAAACCGGTAGGCGTTGATTATCGCAAAAAGAAGGGCTGGATGATCGTTCACCAGTGCGAAGCTTGCGGCAAGGAGATACCAAACATGACTGCTTGCGATGATGACTTAACTGTTTTAGAGTCGTAGACAATTTTTGTACATGAAATAAAATTGTGTTCGACTTTTTTGTTTTACGCAAGGGCTCTTTGGGTATTAACCCTTGCAGTATTTTATTCAAACATTTAGGATAGGTATCACCTGCTTCCCACACCTTTATGCGTTTTCTTCTTTGGGCATCGGCATTCGGAGTATTGTTTGTTGCATTTTAAATGTAACAGTTGCGAGGAACCCCTCCCTCTTACTTCCTATGGATATCATCATTTGCCGCCCTGCAACTGCGATAGATACGACTCCGTCAGACTCCTCTTCATAGGAATCTTCTCACCGATATTACCTTCTGGATTCAATACTATTTGATCGTTAATGATACTCACATCAAATCCACCAGATTCTATTTGTGCTTTAAGGTCTGCAGGGATTTCTGATAATTCTAGTACTGCTTCTATCCCCTGCTCGGCGATGTCTTTTTCGATCTGCTCTTTAAATGCCTCTTTCATCTGCGGCTCTGTCTCTAGGCCAAACTGCAGCTGTGCCATTGCTTCATTCCACTCCATTTCCTGTCTGGCCTTCTCGGGCCCTACAACCTTCTGACGTAGCTTCTCATACGCGTGCGCACTCATCTTGTACTTTGCACGTTTCTTTTGCTTTGCGCTGCCGGGTAATTTATCGAGCCATGAGTCACTCATGGTTTGAGTGTACCTTAACTACAGCCAGAAGTACCTCCGCAATCCAGACACAGTTCACACGAACCGTTGCGTTTCATCTTAGTCGATCCACACTCTGTACAGATAGAACCGGTGAACCCTTGCAGCTTTGCTTTTCTAATCTTTCCCTCAATAGTATCCACTCCGGTGACTTCATCTGCAATTTCAGTATGAATCTCTTCTTCGACAGCGGCCCCTATATCAGAGTCTGTACGTGTACCTTCATCGACAACGGGCAAGCGCATCACAAATGCATCTTTGCTCTTTGTCCCTGTTGCATACGCTTTATCAACCAGATCTGCATTGTGGAAACGCTTTGCCTCTTCCTTTGTCATAAACTTGAGGGCTAACCATCGGCCCAGGTAGTCCATCAAACTTTTTACCATGGGAATCTCTTTATTGATGGTCATACCCATTGGCTCAAAGCGTGTGTGCACGAGCTTTTCACAGAGTACCTCAAGCGGTACACCATACTGCAGATTCATCGAGAGGCTAAGAGCTAACGTGTCCATGACTCCAGAGAGTGTGGAACCTTCTTTAGCCATCTTGATAAAGATTTCACCTGGTGTGCCATCTTCATACATACCAACGTGCAGATACCCTTCGTGTCCTGCTACAGCAAACTTGTGTGTCAGAGACATACGCTCATCAGGCAACTTAATCCGACGAGGGACTTCTTTGGTAATAATTTTTTCAATGATCTTGGTTTCGACCTTCTCGTCCTTCTTATCATCGCTATCAGACTTGTTGCTGAGTGCTTGGCTTACCTTCGATCCATCCCGATAGAGAGCATTTGCCTTCAGGCAGAGCTTCCAACTGAGGAAATATGCATTTTTGACGTCTTCGACAGTTGCTTCGTTGGGAAGGTTGATGGTTTTTGAAATCGCACCAGAGATAAATGGCTGTGCCGCTGCCATCATATAAATATGCCCTTCGGATTGAATAAATCGCTTTCCGTCTTTTCCACACTTGTTGGCACAATCAAATACGGTGAGATGCTCTGTTTTAAGATGTGGAGCATTTTCTACGGTCATGTGTCCACAAATATAGGTATTTGCTTGATTGATCTGATCTTTAGTAAAGCCAAGCTCTGTAAGAATATCAAGACCGTTATCTTCCATCTGCTCTTTGGTAAAACCAAAACGCTGCATAGCATCATCACCAAGAATAAACTTGTTAAAGACAAACGAAAGCTCAAAGACTCCGGGTAAATTCTTTTCGATATTAGCAATATCCTGGTCTGTACAGCCCTTCTCTTTGAGCGACTCTCTATTGATGTGTGGGGCGCCCTCAAGCGTGAGTGTACCCATAACATACTTCATGATGTCACTGACCTCTATATCAGAGTAGCCGAGGTTTACCAGAGCGGGTTTTACGGATTGATTGGCAATTTTCATGTATCCACCTCCGGCAAGCTTCTTAAATTTGACGAGCGCGAAATCAGGCTCTACTCCAGTGGTATCACAATCCATCAAGAGACCGATAGTTCCTGTTGGAGCGATCACGGTTGTTTGTGCATTGCGGTATCCATATTTCTCCCCAAGAGCGAGCGCTCTGTCCCAACACTCCTTTGCAGGTTCGAGCATATATGCAGGACAAATATTCTGTTCTATACCCACGGGATTAACATGCAAGCCCTCGTACTCACTATCTGGTGCGTCGTAGACGGCGCGACGATGATTGCGCATCACACGCAGCATGTGGTTCTTGTTTCGCTCGAAGCCTGAGAATGCACCCATCTTTTCTGCCATCTCTGCGGATGTTGCGTAGCTCTCACCGGTAAGTAGTGCGGTAACAGCACCACAGATAGCACGACCTTGCTTGCTATCGTAGGGAATACCCATACGCATCAGCATAGCTCCGAGGTTTGCGTACCCAAGACCGAGTGTGCGGAAAACATAGCTTAAGTCTGCAATCTCTTTACTGGGGAACTGTGCCATGAGCACCGAGATCTCAAGGACAATTGTCCACAAACGAATAGCATGCTTGAATTTTTCTACTT
>CAJXJE010000086.1 GCA_913054215.1 uncultured Candidatus Peregrinibacteria bacterium
CCTTGGTCGAGTAGCTTGCTGAGCTCTTCCAGTTTTGTTTCTCCCTTCTGCTTGGTTTTCTTCGTTATTGCAGGATCTTTTGTTGAAGCCTTAGATTTTGTGACAATGTTGATATAAATACCCTGTCTTGGAATCCACATGCGCCTGGAAGGCTTATCGATTTTCTCAATCGTCAGCAGCGTAATACGGAGCAGTGAGAGGCCGTTTATTTTGACGAAGGCAAAAATGACACCAATTCCAGCAGGTATCCATGCTATAGAAGTTTGTACACCGGATATAGGACCAGCGGCCTTCATAGCGGCCCAGATAGCGTAACTGATACCAACAGAGATCATCACGATCATGATCTGTCTTAGTGTAATGGGACCGATGATGCGGTCCTCTACGTACACGTTTTGCGGTATTTTGACGGGGTCAATGGGCATGGATATTTAATTCAGGAAATTCTTATGATTATAGCATAATTCCGCCCTTCTTTGAATGAACGGAAGTTGACCAATTCTTTGTTTGTTTTGTATTAGATTCTATTTTCTATTTTGTAGCCTCTTTAGCATTCTCTACTTTGATAGCCATTCTGGACTTTCGCTCTCCATGGAGGAAATCGAGCTTGTCCTTCCCTTTTTTGACGATGCGAATAATGTCTCCTTCCTCAAAGATTCCTTTGAGGATATGTTCGGCTATTTCATCTTCTACGAGGTCTTGAATCACACGTCGTACAGGCCTTGCTCCATATTCAGGATCAAATCCCAGTTCTCCTAGTAGGTTGATTGCCTTCTGGTCGATATCGAGAGAGAACCCTTTTTCCTTTAATCTTCCTTCTAGCATATCCAAGTGCATCTTGACGATCTTCCGGATGGAGTGTTGGTCGAGAGCATTGAAGACCATGATGTGATCGATACGGTTGATAAACTCTGGACGCAAGTGGTCCTTGAGTTCTGTGATAACTTCTTTGCACTTTTCTTCGTAAGCTTTCTCTTCGGCTTCTGCGTCTTCTTCTAGTTTAAATCCTATCTTTGCAGCTTGTTTGGTAAGTTTTTCGGCACCGATGTTGCTGGTCATAACGATGATTGTATTGCGGAAATCAACCTTCTTTCCGTGTGCATCTGTCAGGCAACCGTCTTCTAAGATTTGCAATAGAATGTTGAAGAACTCTGGGTGCGCTTTTTCTATCTCATCAAAGAGTACGACGGAGTACGGCTTTCGGCGTACTGCCTCTGTGAGTTGACCTCCTTCTTCGTATCCGACGTAACCTGCAGTAGCACCAACAAGACGGGAGACATTGTGCTTCTCCATGAACTCTGACATATCGATTTTAATCAGAGCGTCTTCACGGTTGAATACTTCTGATGCAATGGTTCGTACCAACTCAGTCTTTCCCACTCCAGTGGGTCCCAGGAAGAGGAAGGATCCGATAGGACGCTTTTGGTCGCCAATACCAATACGGCTGCGACGAATAGCGCGTGCTACTTTCTTGATAGCATCGTCCTGGCCTACGACATGCTTGCGCATTACCATTTCGAGATTCTGGAGTTTCTTACGGTCGGACTTCAAAAGCTTTGTTACAGGGATGCCAGTCATGCGTCCGATAACATGTGCAATGTCATCGCTATCAATCTTGAGTGGCGTACGCTTGTCACCGTCGACTGCTGCGCGCAGCTCACCAATTTGCTCCTGTAATGTCTGTTGTTCCTGTTTCAGTTTAAGCGCTGTGTGATACTTTTGTTCTTTTACTGCTGACTGCTGTTTAGCTACCAGCTTCTCGAGTTTGTCTTCAAGCTTTTTGAGTTCAGGATTAGCGTCCATCCGTTGTAAGCTTCGTCCTGCTGCAGCCTCATCCAGTACGTCGATCGCTTTATCTGGTAGGAATCGCTCAGAGATATACCTCTTGCTCAGCATGACTGCTGCATCGAGTGCGTCGTCAGTTATCTCGAGGTTATGAAATTCCTCGAATCCTTTGCGGATACCTTTCAAAATCAGCACAGCGTCTTCGGTAGTCGGTTCTGGAACAGAGATAGACTGGAACCTGCGCTCGAGCGCGCGGTCCTTTTCTATGGTTCGATACTCATCAAGCGTGGTCGCTCCAATGACTTGAATTGCACCACGAGAGAGAGCGGGTTTGAGGATATTTGCTGCATCTAAAGAACCTTCTGCAGATCCTGCTCCGACAACGGTGTGGATCTCATCGATAAAGAGAATAATCTCGTTCTCGCTTTGCAGAGCCTCTTTAATGATGTCATCAAAGCGCTGTTCAAATTCACCACGGTATTTGGTTCCAGCAATCAGTGACCCCATGTTTAGCACGAGGACACGCTTATTTTTAAGAGTCACAGGAACGTTTCCGTCGAAGATGCGCTGAGCGAGCCCTTCGATGATGGCAGTCTTTCCAACACCCGGTTCTCCAATGAGCACGGGATTGTTTTTGGTCTTACGGTTGAGGATATGCACAAGACGTTCGATCTCTTCGTCACGTCCGATGATAGGGTCAATCTTCTTTTCACGGGCTCGTTCAATCAAATCTTCTGTAAAGTAATCGAGTACGGGAGTTTTACTTTTACCGTCGGCTTTTTGCTTTTTCAGTCCCTCGGGATCTGTTGAGGACATTCCGCTTTGCATACCGACAATGGCACCTTGAAGCCCCTGAAAGAATGACTCTAGAGATTGCTCCATGTTGCGTCCTTGAGATTTGAATTGTGAGATTTGTCCAAACATTTCCTCTACGTGCGTTTTGAGATCTTCAGGTTCTACTTGCATCTGTTCTAAGAGAACCGTTGCTGCATTCTTTCCCGTAGATACGAGTGAGTGCAACAGGTGCTCTGTTCCAACATTCGCATGGCGGAACTTGTGTGCAGTAATCACACTCTGTTCAATGACATTATGAAGATAGGTCGAGAGACCATGTTTGATGTGTTTTCCTTCTACACTTGGCGTCTTCATAGACTTCAGCAAAATGCGTACGTTCTCTTGCGTCACTCCTGCACCCGTAAAGATAGAGAACCCCAAAGACTTTGGAATGCTTAAGAGGCCAAGCAGCAAGTGCTCGGTACCAATGTAGTTACTCTTCATGTTCTTTGCTTCTTGTTCTGCAATCTGCAGTGCAAGTTTAGCGTTGGGAGTAAAGCGATCGAAGGGGTGCATGTGAGAAGTGGAAAGTGGAAAACGGAAAGTGGATAATTGCATCCGAGTGACACTACTAGCAGTCTATATTTAGGGAGAGCTAACTGTCGATCAAGGTTCTGAATATTATAGCAAAAATGTGATCCCTATGGCAGTTACAAAAACACTGTAAATGTCGTAAATTGTTGTTTTGGCAAGTTTGTTGTTCTTATGGCCATTTGTTATCCACTTTCCATTATCCGTTTTCCGTTTCTATTTTTTCCCTCCCTTACGCCAATCTTCGAGGAAGATGGTGATGAGCGTTGTGGTAGGTACAGCAAGCATAATACCAAGTACGGGGTGAACAGTGTCTGGGAAGCTTACTCCGACAAGCATCGCAAAGAGGATGGCGATCGGCGAAAGTCCAACAGCACGTTTCATTATGAGTGGTACGAGAAGATTGTTCTCACACCATTGAATAATGTAGTACACACCCATCGTCACGAGTCCCATAGCGAATCCACCCTGTGTGAAGGCAATAAGTACTGCAGGAACTGCCGCAATGAAAGGACCAATAGCAGGAATAAACTCACAGATACCTGCAAGGACCGCAAGTGTAAGAGCATACGGCATGCGAAGGATCAGTAGGGCTACCAGTGTGAGTGCAAAGATCGTCAACATCAGGAGAAGTTCTCCTCGGGCCCACTGACCAATTTTGGAGTGCATAGCCTCAAATTTGTTGTCGAGGTAGACACGGTAATTTGCAGGGAAGAATGATCGGAACCATTTCAAAATGCCCTCCTTTTCTATCTGCATGAAGAAGGCGAGTACCAATACAATAATCATGCTGATAAAGAATCCAACAACACTACCGGCAACCCTTGTGGCAAAGCGAACACTTCCTTGGGCAGCGGTAGACAGACTCTGTCCAAATTGTGCGAGTGCATCAGTAAATTGATTGATGTTTAAGTTTTGTAGAGTAGTTTTTGCTAGCCCTGTCAGCCTGAAGTTTACTTCATCTTTCACGAGTGGAAGGTCGATTTGAGGAT
>CAJXJE010000087.1 GCA_913054215.1 uncultured Candidatus Peregrinibacteria bacterium
CTACTGTCCTTGCATAAATAAGAAAGACCGCGTGTTCGCGGTCATACATTGCAATAGTGTGGTTGGCCTAGACAGGTGCAAGTGCACCTTCCATTTGGAATACCTCTGTGACGTTTGTATCGAGAGCAGCAGAGATCTTGTACGCCAATAGAACGGATGGATTTGTCTGTCCTCTTTCGATGCTCATAATCGTTTGTCGACTGACTCCAGTACGAAGAGCAAGCTCTTCCTGCGTCATGTTACGCTCAAATCGTAACTTTCGAATGTTGTTTTGCAGGCTGGGTCCGGACATGATTGTGAAGTGGGGAGAAAAACAGGTGGTTGGTTGGAGTAGTCTACTGATGCTCCGCTCTGACGCAAGAACAAAATCTCTTCTTTTTATACTGGTCGATACGTTAGGCAGAGCAGCCCCAATGGAATGAGGTACACAGCGAACCATGCGAAGCTATACCTTGCGACTATACTTCTTAGAAAGACTATTGATAGGGCACTAAGGACAAAAGAGACTGCTACTCCCATTATCATCGTCTGTGATGCGGGGAGGGTAATGCTTCCTTCTAGGACGTCGATCATCGCGAGCATCGTTGCCCCTGCAATGATAGGTGTAGCCATCAAAAAGGAAAAATCTAATGCCTCTTCTCTCTTTAAGCCCGCCATTCGACCGGCGCTTATCGTAAATCCGGAACGTGAAATACCCGGCACAAGAGCACACGCTTGTGCTATGCCAATGAGAGCAATGTCTTTATATGTCAGTGTCGCAATGGAGTCACCATTGGACCGTCTTTCTCCGTAGATCAATACCGCTGCTGTTATAAGAAAAGACACACCAACAACGGGTAATGAACTTATTGCCGCAATACGTTCGTCGAATATTAATCCGCTGATCGCTGCTGGTATCGATGCAAGGATCAAGAAAAATAATAGTCGCTGATTCGCATAGTTCTTCGTAAATGGAGAGAGGAGGATCTCCTTCCATCGCCTAGCATAGCAACAGAGAAGTGCGATTAATGTTCCCGCATGCAATAAGACATTGAACCCTTGCATGCTTAGTGGATCCACATGAATGTTGAGCAACGCTTCTGTCACAACGAGATGACCCGAACTAGAAATTGGAAAGAATTCTGTGATTCCTTGTACAAAGCCGAGTATGAGAGCATCTATATATGTCATAGGATTACGTACTGCATCTGTCGAGAACGAGAACGAGCACAAACCCCAGTGCCATCATTGCGAGACCAGTCCAGAGATCTGATGCTACCGAAGGGATTACATTCAGGTCTGCAACTTTCCATGGCCAGATCTTCACAAGGCTTCCTAGCATCAGGCCCATGAGAAATGTGATCATCGCATCGTGATACCGTTGTAGTAACCAAGATAGTAGCTGCGCAAATAGAATGATGCCGCACACTGCACCAACGCCAACATATGCAAGGCTTGTAATATCTCTCGTGTTTACTGCATTGAGAATGAATGCGTACTTGCCAAGAATCACAAGAAGGAATGATCCTGAAATTCCTGGAAGGATCATCGCACAGATTGCGATAGCTCCGCTAAGTACAAGGAACCATGGTGCATCTGGAGTTTGTGTAGGTACGAGCGTGACTATCCAGTATGCCATTACCAAGCCGACCACAAGCAAAACACTCTGTACTGGTTGCCAGTTGTTCACACGCCTTCGTACGACATGCACGGATGCAACGACAAGTCCGAAGAAGAAACTCCATAAGAGAAGTGGCTGTGTCTCCAATAGATTTTCCAATATATGCGATAACGACAGTACTGCCGCTGCCATGCCTATGCCAACTGCAAGTAAGAAGAAAACATTTCCTTCTTTGATAACTTTGCGAATATCTAAACGCAGAAGAGCATTCCACAGTGCAGGTCGACCGTATGCACGGATGGAATGTACAAGCTCATTATAGATACCAAGGATGAATGCCATCGTCCCGCCCGAAACACCAGGAACGATGTCTGCAGCCCCCATACAAAAGCCACGAGCAACTAAGCCAAGATACTGTCTAACATTTCGAATCATGCAGAGACTATAACGATTATCACTGAGTCAGAGCAACTAGAGACCAATACAATCCTGTAAAAACCCCACGCTGTAAATGCGTGAAAGAAACATTCAGTTGCAGAGAGGTACAGCTATTGGGTATCATTGGATGCAATGACCCCCTCCCCGTTCCATGGAATCTTTAGCGCGTTCAATCAAGAACACGCTTCCACGCCCACTGGCACACTGCCAATGTCGCTTACATTGGAAGATACTTCTGTGGAAGAAGAGGCTCCTGCAGCAGTTACACCACCACAACAAACTGGACAGATCGCTGTAGATATCTACGAACTAGAAAACTACTACATCATCCGCGCACCTATCGCTGGTGTGCGACTTGCAGACTTAGATATTCAAGTCGATAACAAAGTAGTCACTATTCGTGGACAACGAAATCTCCCTGAAGAGATCGTAGAAGATAAGTACTACATCCAAGAATGTTTCTGGGGAGAGTTTAGCAGAAGCATCACGATGCCAACTGCAGTCGACCCTAAGAAGATCAAAGCAACGTTCAGCAAAGACAGCATCTTAAAAATCATCATCCCGAAAGAAGAGAAGGTAAAGATCATTCGGATAAACGAAACGAGCTAATTATTTCTTTTTCGTAGCCTTCTTTTTTGAAATCTTCTTTTTTGCAGTTACCTTTTTTGCTTTCTTCGTTACAACCTTTTTTGGAGCACTCTTGGTACCTTTTGTTTTCTTGATCTTCGCAGACATATCTTTTTGGATTCTTTGCAATGCTACGTATACATCTTCTCCACCCATGTATGACCAGTCAGCATCTTTGAGTAAACGAGAGAATTCTTGCAGATGCTTCTTTGCCTTTTGTACTTGAGCAGGTGTTCTGAGACCTTGTGCGACACAGTCGACAAGTTCTACCTGTACTACGTATAGGCTTTGAACCTTGGCCAATCCGGATTGATTAGTGCTTACCATAAGTGAGGATGTGTATTTTTAGAGGAAAACTTCTGTTTATTCTAGTAATAAATAGCAAAAAAGTCAATTTTATTGCGTAGCACACACCTATGTCTGATGAACTAAATAGCACTTTAAATGTAATATTTGCCTTTAAAACGGAGAAATAAGGGAAATAAGGGAAATAAGGGAATAAACACTGTACTATGGCGTTCAATGAAAGTTACACAAGCAATCCTTCCCATTGCGGGACTTGGCACACGATTCTTCCCTTGGACGAAAACTGTACCCAAAGAACTGTTACCTCTTGGGAACCGTCCGATCATCGCGCACATTGTTGACGAGTGTATTCATGCTGGTATTGAAGATATTTGTTTCGTCATCAATAAAAATAAAGAGCTCATTCCTGACTACTTTAAGAAGGACGATGCTCTTGAGGAAGAGCTACGTAAGCGCGAAAAAACAGACGCACTTCTCCAGCTCAAAGAGTATGACATGGTGAATTTCCACGTAGCGTACCAAGATGATCAACTTGGTGATGGTCATGCAATTCTGCAAGCTGGAGACTGGGTAGACGACATGCCAACAGCAATACTTTTTGGTGATGATCTTTTTATCAATGGTGATTCTGGCTTGCAACAATTACTTGATGCATACGAAATTATCCAAGATCCAAATGCAGCGATCATGGCACTGGAAAAAATTAAGCCAGAAGATTCGCCTCGCTATGGAATCATCGACTTGGATCACGAACACTCAGAAAACAAACGCATAAAGAAGGTAAAGGGACTCGTAGAGAAGCCTCACCCCGATGACGCTCCATCTGACCTTGGTATCGTTGGTCGTTACATCATCCCTCGTGCAACGTTTGACCTCCTTCCAAATATAGGAGCAGGACATGGCGGTGAGATTCGAATCATTGACGCGTTGATCGAACAACTAGGCGACACAGACATCTACGGGTACGAGTGTGAAGGCACGCGCATCGACACGGGCACGCCAGAAGGGTATGCACACGCTGTACAGGTATTTAAAAACTCTTAATACCTCAGGCACTTAAACTTACTCGGTGG
>CAJXJE010000088.1 GCA_913054215.1 uncultured Candidatus Peregrinibacteria bacterium
GCCTTACAGCCGCTGTAAAAATTAGTGACGATTTCGAAAAGGTGCTTGTTATAGAAGGTCTCCCATCCGGAGAAATTGCAAAAGTCTTTGCAGATGACATGAACGTTGGTATACATATGACATTCACTCAGCAGTAAAATGGCACGAAAACGCACACTCACTTGGCCCACCTTTGCGATACTCATCGCAGTATTCATGGGTATTATTGCTCTGCCGCAAAGTGCCAAACAATGGGCACCAGGTTTCTTGAAAAACCCACAGCTGCATTTCGGATTGGATCTCGCTGGAGGTACACAGTTGGATTTCCGTATCTCCGAAAAGGAAATCAAAGAACAAATGGCCTCCCTTAAAAAAGAGATCGCACAGATGGAAGCTCGAGGAGCAGGCAACGACAAGATTATCGCTCTGCAAAACCAGCTAGCAAGCGTAGAACAACAGAATCAAAATGTTGTGGAAGCTATTCGTACTGTACTCGAAAGACGTATCAATGCATTGGGCGTCAGTGAAGCGGTGATCACTCCTTCCTATTTTGGAAATGAAAAGCACCTCCTTGTGGAGTGCCCTGGTGTGGTGAACACTCAAGAGTGTATCGACACGGTCGGAAAAACCATTCAACTTGAATTTAAAGAGGAATTCACAGAGCCAACAGAAGCATATGAAAAAGAAGTACGTGCTCACGTAAAGGAAATACGGACGCAGCTCAAAGATCCTGAAATCAGTCTCGAAAAAGCTGGTGAAGACCTTGGTTCTGATATCAGTGTGTCGTATGACTACGAACGCCGCATGTTTAGAGACCAGCTTCCAGAAGGCCTTGATGGTGTATGGAACAAAACACCCGCTAGCGGCATACTTCAATATGACGCAACGATAGAAGTGAGTACACAAGACAGTACAGGGCAGCCAGCTACAACCGAAGTACCCGGCATCTTCCTTTTGGAAGTACTGCGCACACGCACGCAAACCGGAAGGCTCGTAAACGAAGCATCCAGAGCATTTGAAATTCTCGAACAGGGTGACCGCAATATTGGTCACGTGACATGGGATGATAGAACTTTGAAAGATAACGTTCCTGTCGTTGTCCGCAATGCACTTGGTAGCATGCAGCCTGGGGAACTGAGAGCGGTAAACTTCGAAGATGGTACCTCTGGCATTCTGTTCCTACGTAAATATGTACCAGGACAAACTGATATGGAAGCGAGTCACATTCTCGTCTCCTACAAAGGAGCATCCTCCGCAGGAGACGACGTCGTACGAACGAAAGCACAAGCGCAGGAACTTGCCAATGAGCTCAAGGCTAAGTTGGATTCTGGAAGTCGATTCGAAACTCTTGCACGTCAGTACAGTGATGGCCCATCTGGTAAAGATGGCGGAAGTCTCGGGACATTCGGGATTGGTACTATGGTCCCAGTATTCGAACAAGTAGTAGTCACCCAGACGAAGGGAACTATTTCTCAGCCAACCGAAACGCAGTTTGGGTACCACATCATTCGTACCGACAGAGTTCCTACCTTAAACAAAGACTCGGCAAGTTACGAAGTACTCACCATCTCTGGAAACGATGCTGCTGACCGTACCGTCGAGCTCATCGGAAAGTTGCAACGCGGAGAAGTAGAATCTATCGAAGGAATGGTCTTCCTCCGTACAATCTTCTTCTCACTGCTACCAACGGGTTGGAAGGATACATTGCTCGATGGTAAGCACTTCCGCTCTGCAACCGTAACGTTGGACCCCACAACGAATATTCCTATTGTCCAAATTGCCTTTGATGATGAAGGGGCCAAGATCTTCCAAAAGCTCACCAAAGAGAATATCGGTAAGCGTCTTGCGATCTTTGTAGGAGGTCAGCTGGTCTCTGCACCGACAGTACAAACAGAGATCACCGGAGGAACAGCAGTGATTACTGGTAGTCAAAACTTCGACGAAGCAAACACACTGGCACAAGACCTGAATACGGGTGCTATCCCTGCCCCTATCTACCTCGCAGGACAGCGTACGGTAGAGGCAACACTGGGTGCGCAAGCTTTGCGTACATCCATGAAGGCAGCGCTCATTGGAATGCTGATTCTCATGGTCTACATGATCGTGATGTACCGCTTGCTGGGTCTGATCGCAGATATCGCCCTGAGTGCTTATGCACTACTCTTCCTCGCTCTACTCAAGCTTCCACTCTTCCTCTTTAGTAGTAGCTACATCGTCCTCACCCTCGCTGGAATGGCCGGTATTATTCTGAGTATTGGTATGGCTGTCGATGCGAATGTACTTATCTTTGAGCGTATGAAAGAAGAACTCCGCAAAGGAAAGATGCTCAAGACCGCGGCAGAAACAGGATTTACACGAGCATGGCCAAGTATCCGTGATGGAAACATCTCCACACTCATCACCTGCTCTATTCTCTTTATGATTGGTACATCCATCGTACGAGGATTTGCTATTACACTTGGCATGGGAGTGCTTATGTCGATGTTCTCCGCCATTGTCATTACCAGATGGTTACTGCGAAAAGTGAGTACAATGCCTATTGCGGAGAAGACAAAGTTTTTCTGTAGATAAATTATGGATAGCATTGCTATATTTGAACTTGAAGTTCCGACACATATAGGTGTGCCAGATGCCGAACGTGCAAAAGAGCAAATCGTAAAGATATCCATTTGGCTGAATATTGATATACGCGCTGCTGCAAAATCTGACAACGTCGATGATTCAATCGACTATGCAGATGTAGCATCAAAAGTAATAGAACTAGGAAAAACAGAACGAAAAACAGTAGAAAGATTGGTAGAAGATATCGCTGAAATGATCCTCAAAACCTATAAAACTGAAAGTGTAACTGTTTCAGCTAGAAAGCTTATTCTTCAAAATACCGAAGGAGTCGCCATCACTATCACTCGCCCATAGCAATCTGTTACATCGGTATCGGCAGTAATATCGAGCCAATAGAGAATATGCTGACATGTGCACGCGCACTGCGTGATGACTTCCCATATATCACCTTCTCTTCCGTCTACCGCACCGCAGCTCGTGACGAGGAATCTCAAGATGACTTCCTAAATGCTGTTGCAAAGATCGATACTGATGAGTCGCCGGAGGAAGTACACTACGCCCTTCAGTCTATCGAAGAAGACCTCGGGAAAGATCCTCCATATGAGAAAGGCCCACGAACAATTGATCTTGATATCCTTCTCTACGACCCGCTACCCCCTACCCCCTACGCCCTACCCCCTACTCTCAGTATTCCTCATCCAAGGATGACAGAGCGCCGATTCGTCCTCGAACCTCTCTGTGAGCTTTGTGAAGGATGGAAACCGCAGCTAGAAAAAACTCTCGATCAATCCTGTGAGAAGATAGATTTACGCCTATAATTTCCGTCCATGGAAGATCTCATTGCACAAATGCTCAAAGACCTTGGCGAAGACCCTTCGCGTGAAGGTTTACGCAAGACTCCGAAAAGGTGGGCTGAAGCTATGAAAGACCTTACTCAAGGATACGACCAAGATCTCAAGACGATTATCAATGGAGCACTATTTACAGCAGAGACCGATGGGATGGTGATCGTCAAAGATATCGAATGCTATAGCTTATGCGAGCATCACCTGCTCCCCTTTATCGGCAAAGTACACGTCGCCTACGTACCCGATAAGCACATCCTCGGGCTTTCTAAGGTTGCGAGAGTGGTAGATATGTTCGCCCGCAGACTGCAGACCCAAGAGCGGCTTACTCAACAGATCTGTGACGCTCTAGATGAAACCCTTAAGCCAAAAGGTATAGGAGTGATAGTAGAGGCGCAGCACTTCTGCATGATGATGCGAGGTGTCGAGAAGCAGCACAGCAGCTGCATTACCTCTGCGGTCAAAGGACTGATCAAGAAAGATCCGAAGACCCGTGAGGAGTTTTTACGACTGGTAGGTTAGGCAGCTATGGAAATCACCGTAAGAGTCTCCTCTTTGGTATATCGACGACTCCTTCCAAGAGTCTGCATGATCTTCTCACGATTTTGTCCGCGCAATAGTTCAGCCT
>CAJXJE010000089.1 GCA_913054215.1 uncultured Candidatus Peregrinibacteria bacterium
CCTGATCTCCGCGTAGCGGGGAAGGGGATCGATATCTTACGATCATCAGGAGTAGAAGTAACAGGTCCAGTACTGCGATCTTCGTGTGAACGTCTCAATCGTGGATATATCAGCATGCGTACAAAGGGTCGCCCCTATATCACACTCAAGCGCGCTCAGACACGAGAGGGGAACGTTGCCAACCCAGATGGCTCTAGGCTGTGCATCACCTCTGAGGCGCAAAATGAATGGTCTCACACATATCTTCGGTCTCGATGTGATGCGATTTTGGTTGGTGTACAAACCGTGGTGACGGATGACCCAGATCTTACCATTAGATTGAACAATAAATTAGTTCAATCTTCTCCACAACCCATAAAGATAATTCTTGATCCAGACCTTCGAATACCACGCGATGCAAAGCTTATCGACAGCAGCACGATCATTATTACACACAAAAATTCAGAAACCATTGGTGAGGCTCAAGTCATCTCGGTTCCTCTTATTGATGATCACTTTGATTGGGATATGCTCTGGAAACATCTGACAACCGACAACCGACAACCGATCACTTCAATCTTAGTTGAAGGCGGTCCCAAAACATGGGAATCATTCGCTAAAGCACATCTCATCGATGAAGAAGTAACCTTGATCGGATAGGCTACGATGCCGTAAAGACGACGCCCTTTACTGTAAAGGACTTCGTGCCATTCACTGCATTTTGGAGGATGGTATTCATTGCATCTGTAGGCACCTTGTATTGTTTCCCTGTCTTCGAATCAACTCCTTTTGTTGGGGGTGTATTATCGAAGGGATTGACATCGAGTTTGGTGAAATGAATATCGATATCAGCCGTGATAGATGCCCCGTTCCATTGTGCACTCTTCAATTCTACCTTGTCGATAGTGCTGCCCAAGCTTGTTGTTGCATACAACGTTTGCAACATAGTATCTGGCTTTACGCTGTAGCGCGTACCACCAATTTGTATTCCATCGGCAAAGCACTGAATTTCTAGTGGTTTTCCTTCGTACTCAAACGCTGTTGCCTGCATGAGGTTAGTTCCTGCAGGTGGCATTTTGGTAAGCTTTGAAGGTGCTGCTTTCTCTCCTGCTTTTGCTTCTCCCATAAAGCCAAATTTCTTGAGTATGTACGTCGCGCCAGTAGCTAAGCCTACATATTTAAGTGTCTTCATGATGAATGAATCAGATTTGCTTGGTATGACAAAACCAACGACCCGTTTGCCTAACCCATAGACTGCTTTACCTAGCCAATAGATTCCATACCCAACGAGAGCCAGACCTGTTCCGTGGAGTAGCCTGTTGGCAACAGTCTGTTTTCCACTCTTATTGGTAATAATATCCCACTCAGTAGAAAGATGTTCATGGCACTGTTCCATCAGTATTTTTTCTTTGGGCTCCCCCTTAGGTTTTGGACTCTTAGCGCCATCAGGAGCACCGGCAGGATTACTCGTTTGACGTAAAAACTGCTTTTTCAAATTTTCCAGATTGGTGAGAACGTCTCCTTTTGTTTGCTCCATAGCTTTATCCATAGCTTCACTGAGCCTCCTGGAGACTTCCTGTGGCAGCTTATCAATCCCTGTTGAGTTCACGATGCGTTTCAGAAGATCCAAATCGACGTCCATTTTCGAGACCTTTTCTACAAACGTGCCAATCTCTTTTGAGAGTACTTCAATATCCATACGCAAGAGGAGAATAGACTGTTAAAGCTTCGCCGCAACCCTTTGTCCAAATTTATACACTCTTTCAAAGACTCTGTGTCGCAAAGGAAGGCGACCGGTCCTTTTGTAATTATCAGCAAATGCAGCGAACCATGCTCCTTGTTTTTGTACCAATGCAATGCGCCCCTCTCTTTGATCGACGACGAGACCAAACTTTCCTCTACCGGGTGTGGCGTGACCTTCATAAAAGAGTCCAGTAATGGTTCCATCGTAGTAGCGAATACCTTCGCGGACAAACATCGTAGTAAATCGCATGAGGCCTTTCCACGCAGCTGCGGGTGCGCCACCGGTAAAGATGAAGTAAAATGGTTTTCCCTTGAGCATTCCCTTTGTGCGTGTCTCGGAGTCCAATCCAAAGCATCCCATCCAGTCGATAAAGTTTTTGAGATGAGCAGGTACACCAAAATTCCAGACAGGAGTAGCAATCAATATACCGTCTGCCTCCTCTACCTTCTTCCGGAGTTCCATGTATTCCTTCGGAAACACACAGTCGTTGGTGTAACACTCTACGGTGAACTGTGGAAGCTCGAAGTCGATCAGTCGTATCTTATGGACCTCACATTCACAGGCATCTTTTGCTCCTTTAAGGAAGGCATCTGCCAAAAACTCAGAATTACTGGGTTGATTGGTACTGCACACGAGGACAAGAATGTTCATACGAGAGAGTGTAGCAGAATTATTGAGCTCTAAAGTACTAGATTTCCCCTTTACCGTAACGAAGTATTGTACCGTGACACGACCATTTTCTAAACATCACTTCATGGTACACTCGCTTCCTTTTGCTATGCGTTCAGGAAATATTCAACCTTTGACAAGACGTATCTGCAGGGTGAAGTACCCGTTGACCACAACGTAATACTTCAATATCTTGTGTGGTTGTGGCCCCAGTGCCACAACATAGTGTGTTAGCTCCCCCCACCCCACCATGAACCCCACCAATGCTTCGTCGTCTCTCGATACCACTCAAGTGCAAAATGCGACGAGTACTCATAATGGTGGTATGCGTATCGAACGTATGTTTACGACTCCTGGTAGTGACCCACTAGAACAAGTGGTCTACGAAAAGCGCACGAGTCGTATAGCAAACACCGACGGTTCTGTGGTTTTTGAAATGGAGGGGGCGGTCATTCCTGTTGATTGGTCACAGATGGCAACCGATATTGTAGTAAGTAAATACTTTCGCAAGGCAGGTGTGCCTCAACAAAATGAAGCAGGGGAAGTGATGAAGGATGAGAGCGGGGAGATCATTCTGGGACCAGAGCGCACCGTAAAACAGGTTGTGCGACGTTTAGCTGGTTGCTGGCGTCACTGGGGACAGCAGTACGGATACTTTGATACCGCGCAGGATGCACAGACCTTCGAAGATGAACTGAGTTTTATGCTTGTGCATCAAATGGCAGCACCCAACAGTCCACAATGGTTTAATACGGGCTTGCATTATTCCTACGGTATTACCGGAAGGAAGCAGGGGCACTACTATTGTGAACCTGAGACAGGAAAAGTTTGTGAGAGCCCAGATGCGTATACCCATCCACAACCACACGCATGTTTTATTCAATCGGTTGAAGACGATATGGTGAGTGAAGGTGGAATTATGGATCTTTGGGTGCGAGAAGCGAGACTCTTTAAGTTTGGTTCTGGAACAGGGACAAACTTCAGTAGTATTCGTGGAGAGGGTGAGCCGCTTTCTGGCGGAGGTCAGAGCTCAGGTCTTATGAGCTTCCTCAAAATTGGTGATCGTGCAGCAGGTGCTATTAAATCTGGAGGAACGACACGTCGCGCTGCCAAAATGGTCTGTCTTAACCTCGATCATCCAGATATCGAAGAGTTTATTAACTGGAAGGTGAACGAAGAGAAGAAAGTAAACATTATGGTGCAAGCAGGATATGACGCAGACTTTAACGGCGAAGCATATGCAACGGTCTCTGGTCAGAACTCCAATAACTCTGTTCGTATTCCACATGCATTCTTTGAATCGATAGAGAAGGATGCCAACTGGAACTTGTTCTGGCGTACAGAGCTGAAAACTGCTGAAAAAGAAGGGCGCAGTGCGCAGTCGTGTAAGACTTTGCGTTCGCGAGATCTGTGGGACCAGATTGGCTACGCCGCTTGGAGTTGTGCAGACCCAGGACTGCAGTACGACACGACCATTAATGATTGGCACACCTGCCCCGAAGATGGCCCTATTAACGCATCTAACCCTTGTAGTGAGTACATGTTCCTCGACAACACTGCGTGTAACTTGGCATCGATCAACCTCCTCAAATTCTATGATGATGAGCACGGTACGTTCGAAG
>CAJXJE010000090.1 GCA_913054215.1 uncultured Candidatus Peregrinibacteria bacterium
ATACTTGTCCGGTTACTCCCGTTCGTTCTGCGATGTCTTCTAGTGTGATGTTCTCGAGGGAGCGCATTTGATCGAGGAGAGAAATGGCATCGCGCATTCCACCTTCACTAACATGTGCTATAGATCGCAGTGCTTCGCGGTCTATCGTGATGTGCTCCTGATCGGCTATGTACTGCAGTCTGCGGACAATGTCTTCTTCACGAATGTGGCGAAATGGAAAGCATTGGCAGCGTGACTGAACCGTGACAGGAATTTTATTGAGCTCGGTCGTTGCGAGGATAAAGTATGCATACGGAGGTGGCTCTTCCAACGTTTTCAGGAGTGCGTTAAACGCTTCTTTTGTTAGCATGTGTACCTCATCGATAATGTAGACCTTTGCGGTGGCTACAACAGGGGAGAATTGGATCTTCTCTATAATTTCTCGTACATCATCAATACCACGATTACTTGCTGCGTCGATTTCGAGAAGATCGACAATGTTCCCGTCATCCACTGCCTGTTCAATTTGCTTTTTGATCACAGCATCCTCAATATGCTGGGTCATCAGTATTTTTGCGAGTATGCGTGCAACAGAAGTTTTTCCGGTTCCGCGACTCCCTGCAAATAGATAAGCGTGAGCAAGTTTGTCACTGTTTGCAGCATTTTCGAGTGTACTGACAATGTGTTCTTGGCCGTAGACGTCGGCAAAGATTTTTGGGCGGTACTTTCTGTATAAAGACATAGGGGAGAAGCAGTGTAACGTGATACGTGATCAGTGCATAGTGATTCGCGATAGGTAATTTACTTGAATCACTAGTCACTATTCACGAATCACTGTACGCTATCGTTACTATGAAAACACTCCTCCCACTCCTTTGCTTTACAGTGTTCCTTGCCGCTTGCGGCGAAGCGGAAGTTTCTTCTCGTCCACCAAGAGGAAACCCCAATGCATCTGTACTGGTCGAAGAATTTGCAGACTTACAATGTCCAGCATGTCAGGTTGCTCATAGTCAAGTGACTGCTCCTCTTCTTGAGAAGTACGGGAAAGATATTCGTTTTGAGCTCAAGCATTTCCCGTTGAGATCTATCCATCGGTTTGCTTTAGATGCCGCCGAAATGAGTGAGTGTGTTGCAGACCAAGGAAAGTTCTGGGAGTTTGTGGATCTTGCGTATGAAAATCAAAGTGATCTTAGCCTTGATGTTCTAGTGGAATGGGCAGAGGTGCTCGGGCTTGATGCAGACAAAGCAGAGCGATGTTGGAAATCTCATAGTAAGCGTGACACGGTGCTTGCTGATTACAAAGAAGGACGAGATCGCGGTGTTGGTGGTACACCAACATTCTTCGTCAATGGCGAAAAAGTAACTACGGGTATAGATACGCTAGGCGCTGCAATTGATAAAGCATTGAAGGGAACGACGATGCCTTTGTAATTGAACTAATAGAGCGGAGACAATTGCGCGAAGCTATACAGACGCCCAAGCTTTGTGTCCCACAGTACCAGTGTGCGGTACTTGATAGGATCTTTGGGCTTCTTATCTTTTAGCATAAATGTCTGTGCTCCGTATGGTACGTTTACTTCTCCTAAGTCGATAGCGGAGATATCAGGGAATTCAACGTCTCGTGGGTCGACTGTTACCGAGAGGAATGCATGCAATGAAGGTCCTGGTGTAGATACAAATGCAGGTCCAAAGTGCACAGCGGTTCCGTCTTTGGTAAACATGACTTCTCCGGCACCATATTCTTTCATAGTGATGAGACTACCCTTTGAGCTCCGTCTCTGTGCCTTTCGTGACTTTTTTGCTTCTGCAAGCCAATATTTTTTGGTGCTATCTGCTATGTCTTTCTTCACAGCATCTTCCAAGAGGGGATCTTCGTATATCTCTAGATTCACCATAGTATCTACCATTTGCTCAGAATATAGCTCGAGATAGAGGGGGTTTTTGAGTAGCGCTTGCTGGTTTTGGCCGCTTTCTCCATTAGTAGCACATGCAACAAGCAGAAGTGGGGCTATGAGGGCTATAGAGCGTATTTTCATAAAAAGAATGGAAGATAGTGGGCTTACTATACTGACAGTAGCCGCTAATTCAAGGAAGAAAGTGGACCTACAGAGTGGTAGGTCATGCCATGCCTATCGAGTACACGAGCCCCTCGTTTAATACGGTAATTCAGCGCGTAGGAAACGTAAGAGTTTTGGCCTGATGATACGTCTTTGTCGATGTAGTTGGTCCAGTACCAAAACGACCACGTGTTTTTATTTGCATTCGCCTGTTGCACGAATGCATCAACGCCAGTGCTGCTAGAAAATACGTTCTGTGGTCCCATACCTTTGTCACGAATAGATGGTTGGTTAAATCCATCGACGAAATTATTTTCGTAGCCATCGCCGTGTCCGGGGCCTGCATGACTAAGGCGATTTTTGGTTTCATGTATGGATTGCTCACGGAGATTCCTTTCCATTCCATCGGTCAAGTATCCGCGCTGTTCGCACCATGTGCGATTGTAGACACAGGTTGTGACACATTGCAGACATGTAGCACCGCCTACCATTAACGCTTTGCTGTAGAGCTTTTGGTACGACGGTGGTAGCTGTGCCACGACTTCATCTATCTCATCGCGTGCAGACTGAATTTCTTTTGCTGCATTTTCCTGCCCCTCCTCCACGTCACCCTTTTTACTAAATGATTTTAAATGTTTTTCCATAGATTGTAGCTCCGCGATATCTTCGCCATTTTGCACAAGTGGCCAAGCTCTTTTGAGGAAGTACTTTGCTTCTTCCCAGTTTTCGGTATCCAATGCGTGCCGAACTTTTCCTTTGGCATCTTGAATAGGAGTGTCTTCTGGGTTGTTGGTTTGAATATGGAGTCTTCGCTCCGCTTCTTCGACGTAGCTTAAGCGTTGCTGGTAATTTAAGTTCAAAAACTTTTCTTCGGATAGACGTTGCAGCCCCTGTGGTACACGCTCTTTGAGCATCTTCTGTTCGACTTTGTCATAGCGGTGCCGCACTTTTGCCCAGTCTTTCATAAAGTATTTTAACTCCTGCAGCGTACGTTCGCCATTTAAGACATGCTCTGTCCACGGTCCAATTTTGTTACTGCTGATGTACCCTGCAGCCGCGGCGGCTTGCAGTGCACTCTTCGTTTCTTTGTGCAGAAGAAGTTTTCCTTCTTTATATGCTTTCACTGCACCACGAGCCTCCGCGATCATTCCTTCCTTGATATCAAAATGCAGCCCTTTAAACTTTGAGTCATCTTTAAAGGTCGCTAGGTTTTTGAATTCTTTCTCTGTGATATCTTTGCATTGCGGGTTTTTTAAGATATCGCTGCGTTCTGTGTGTACTTTTTTCCAGGCAGACACATACGAGGGAAACTGTGATTTTACGAAGTATTCTTTTGCACGTGGTGTGACTGAGGGGTCATTAAATCGGGCAATCCATTTTTTCTTTGAGCCTGCAGAAATCAAACCATCTTGTACCGCCCTATCCAACTCTGTTTCAAATCCAGCGAAGAGTGTTTTGAGAGAATCGGCTATGGGTAGCACATTGAGTACGTCCACAATCAGTTTTTTACGTTCCTCAAATGACAGAGAGTCGAGGAAGTAGTTGGAGTCGGTGAGTTTCGCAGCCAGACTTTTTAAGCTTGGGTCTGATGATTTTTGAAGTTCCGTAAACCGTGAGTCTCGGAGTATACCTCCTCGTTTTGCAGAGAGCGCATATCGTTTTTCGAGATAATCAGGAAGTGTGTTTGCAATCGAAGGTGTCTTTACTGATGCATCACGATTTGGATCACGGATCCAGTCAATCCACTCTCTGTATGATGATGCAGAGATCACGTTTGCTGCCAGTGCATTTTTGAGAGGACCAACAACGTCGCCGTAGTATCTGCGCAAACTCTCCGCATTGGTTTTTTCCGCAATAGAGCCTGAGTAGTTTTCTGCAAGCTCTCGGAGTTTTTCTGGCTGGGGGTTGCTGAGGATATCGTTTACATATTGCCTTTGGCTTTGTGCTTCTGCACTAGAAAGAAACCCCGTT
>CAJXJE010000091.1 GCA_913054215.1 uncultured Candidatus Peregrinibacteria bacterium
AAAGAAGTAGAGGGTGCCGACTGGAAGGTAGAGAAGATCGAAGAGAAAGAACTCAAAAAAACTCCACCTCCTCCGTTTACGACATCTACGTTGCAGCAAGAAGCAGGACGCAAACTTGGGTTCTCCGTAAAGCAAACAATGGTAGTTGCACAGCAACTCTACGAAGGTATTTCCCTCGGAAAAGGCGAAGGGCAGACTGGTCTAATCACCTACATGCGTACTGATAGTGTCAGCCTAAGCGAGACGGCTTTGGCGGATGCCAAAGACACGATCGAAAAACTCTACAGTCGTGAGTATGTGTTGTCTTCTCCACGCAAATACAAGACGAAGAGTAAGGGTGCACAAGAAGCGCACGAAGCCATTCGTCCTACAGAACTCTCACGAACCCCTGCGTCACTCAAAGACATATTGGACCATCAGCAACTTAAGCTCTATACCCTCATTTGGAACCGCACCATGGCGACACAAATGGCGGAGGTACAGCTGAAACGCGTTGGTGCTGATATCAGTGCGGGTTCCTATATATTCCGTGCAACCGGTCAGACGATTCTTTTTGATGGATATTACCGTGTGTACTCCGAAGGAAGTGATGCATCAGATGACACACACCGTAAAGATGATGAAGAGGGTGATGAAAAATCTGGTGAGAAGTTCTTGCCACCACTAAGCGAGGGAGAGGCGCTCACGTGTGATCAAGTCACACCAGAGCAACACTTTACGAAAGCCCCACCACGCTATACAGAGGCGAGCCTCGTTAAGAAACTCGAAGACGAAGGTATCGGTCGTCCGAGTACCTACGCGCCGACCATTTCTACCGTGCAGCAGCGAGGATACATTCGTAAAGACAACAAGCAGCTTGTTCCAGAAGACATCGCATTCATTGTGACGGATCTTTTGACAGAGCACTTTACCGATATTGTGAGCTTAGAATTTACTGCAAAGATGGAGGACAAGCTCGATGATATTGCCGAAGGCAAAGAAGATCGCACATCATTCCTTAAAAGTTTTTATGGTCCGTTTAAAGAGCTTGTCGATAGCAAAGGAAAAGAAGTGCGCAAAGAGGATATCCTCAAAGAACGTGTCCTTGGAAAAGATCCTTCAACGGGTCTTGATGTGGTTGTCCTTACGGGTCGCTTTGGTTTGTATGTGCAAATCGGTACTCCTGCAGACGTAAAAGACGGAAAAAAGATCAAAGGCAAACCCAAGAGTGCATCACTCGGAGAGGGCATGACGAAAGAGGGCATCACCTTCGAACAGGCAATGGCATTGCTGAGTTTTCCACGAGAAATCGGATCAAAAAACAGTGAACCGATTACCGTAAACCGTGGGCGATATGGCCCGTATGTTAAGTGGGGAAAGGTGACGGTTTCTATCCCCAAAGATACTGACCCTCTTGATGTTGATCTTCCTATGGCAGAAGAGCTCATAGCGACGGCAAAAGATCGTAAGAAGAAAGAGGCAAAGCCTCTCAAGGTTCTTGGAGAAGATCCAAACACCAAAGGGGAGGTGGTCGTCAAAGATGGTCGTTACGGCCCGTATGTCACGGATGGCACAACGAACGCTTCCATTCCAAAACGCTATATGCCCGAAGATGTCGACCTCATCATGGCGTGTGAAATCCTCGAAAAGAAGCGCAACGCCCCAAAAAGAAAAGGGGGATACGGGAAGAAAAAGTAACAAGAGAAAATACTATTTTCATCAGAAGAGTAACAAAGAGAATAGAAGCAATCAGAGAGGCTAAAGAAAACAGTTGACTTTTATAGGTGAATAATATAGTATAAAGGCATATTTTCACCTATTAAATGCATAAAACCACTCTAAAAAACATCGAAGAGCTCAAAAACCGCTTTGATATTGTGAAATCTGGCAAAGAGTCTCTCCTGACCCTTTTGGAAGAAGCGGAGCTCCCAGAGCTCGTATTCAACTCCAATGCGATAGAGAATTCTACCCTAACCTTAGACGAAACAGAGCAGATTCTCGAACATCAGACATTGCCCCCAAATAGCAGCCAACGCGAGGTCTTCGAGGCGATCAATCTCGGTAAAGTAAACGAGTATCTCACTGCCAAGCTCGGGAAAGGTGAGCCACTCTCCGAGAACATGATTCTGCTTGTTCATGGCACACTTCTTAGCCATATCAACGATGCATTTGCAGGATGCTTTCGCAAAACCAAAGAGTACGTCCGGGTCGGAAAGCATATCGCTCCACCACCCGAAAAACTCCCTGGACTCATCGATAATCTGATGGCAGATTTTGCCGATGAATCCGAGCATCCCCTCGATCGTATCATCCTCTTTCATCTCGCATTCGAACACATTCACCCGTTTCTCGACGGGAATGGTCGTGTGGGAAGAGCACTCCTCAACTTTCAACTAAAAACCATTGGCTATTCTCCAATCATTATCAGAAATAAGGAGAAGAAAGACTACTACAAGGCTCTGCAAGTCTATGACGGCAAGGGCGACACGAAGCTCTTTGAACATATGTTTGCCCTGCTTCTCAAAGAGGGTTTACATAAGCGCATCGCGTATCTCGAAGGCGATGACATCAAGTTCCTCAGTGACATCGGAGCAGATCATCCACGGCATTCTCCACAGGTAATTTCCAACGCTGCCAAAAAGCAGTCACTCCCAGCATTCCGCGAACGTGGACGGTGGAAGGTAGGGAAATGTGGGTTTGCTCGATGGGAAAAAGAGCATCAACACACGTCATAGTGGAATTGTGTTGCTATAATAAGAGCACGCAGGCGCGTAGCTCAGCTGGGTCGAGTACGGCCTTGGCGGTACGAGCAATATAAAAAAATCACTCTAGCCATAACTCAAAGAGGGATGTTTTGCTATAATAAGAGCACGCAGGCGCGTAGCTCAGCTGGCTAGAGCATCGGTCTCCAAAACCGGGGGTCGTAGGTTCGAGTCCTACCGCGCCTGCCATCTGGTACACTAGTATCCACGTATGCCTCTTCACGTGGAAATCAGTCGGCCATTTTCTTTGCTGATTATTGTCGGGGCTGCATTTTTTGGCATCTCGTATTTTATGAACATGAGTCAGAACCCATCACTTCCCAATGGTCAGGGAGGAGACAGCCCACCACAACTTGCCATTCATAATGCAGAGGATGAAGTGCGCAGGGCGAGAATTGAACGAGAAATTGCCGAGCGTCACATCGAGATACTTAAATTTCAACTCAAGCGCCTCGAAGAAGAACGCAAACAGATGGGGCCAGATTTAGACCAAGAACTCAACGAAGAATTTCGAGCAGGACTCCGACTCATTGTCGATCTTATCGAAGGAAAACGCAGAGCGGATGCCAAGATGGTGGAGTCCTTTAAGGAGATGTGGGATGCCAACCGTGCAGGACTTGCCGCTGCATCCTTAAGTGATGATGACCCCATTATCGATATACTTTGGCCAGTAGAGCCGACGTACGGAATCTCTGCAATCTTTAAGGATCCAGAGTACGAACGGTATTTTGGCTTAGAACACAACGCCATCGATATCCCCGCACTCCAAGGAACACCAGTAACGGTCGCAGAGGACGGTGTCGTGGAAGAGGTTAAAGACAATGGGCTTGGGTATAGCTTCATCACGGTTCGTCACGCGGGATACGTCACACTCTACGGTCACTTAAGCTCGCTGGATGTGAAAAAAGGACAACAGCTTCTTAAAGGAGATCCCCTTGGAGAAACCGGAGGTATGCCGGGGACGAATGGTGCAGGGAATCTCTCTACCGGCCCACACCTACACTTCGAACTTATTACAGGTGTTGGACATATCAATCCGCTCAAGCACCTCCCTGCAGCCGGAGTGGAACTCCGAAGTTGAAAGAGGAAAGTGCAAAGTGGCAAAAGCTTGAAAGGTATTATCCATTTGATTGTTTTCCACTTGCCGTTTTCCACTTTTGCGTATCAAGCTCATCGGTCATGCTCGAAAAGGAATCTTTCACGGCAACG
>CAJXJE010000092.1 GCA_913054215.1 uncultured Candidatus Peregrinibacteria bacterium
AAAGCCTTCATCTGCAGTACAGAAGCAGCTCAAATGGCGAGAGAAGCGCAAGCAGTCCTCCGAATTGCTCGAGTAGCCATCTGTTATACTACTCCTATGCGTTTTTCGCCCATTCTCATTTTCTGCTCAGCTTTCCTTATGGCGTCATGTTCATTGCTTCCACCAGATTCTCAAGACATCGAAGCGAAGCAAAAAATCATAGAAGAGTATTCTGGGGAAACGGAAGAGGCGATGTTTGCCGGTGGATGTTTTTGGTGCATCGAAGCTTCATACGAATATGTTGATGGTGTTGTGACCGCTATTTCTGGCTTTGCTGGAGGCGAAATTGAAAATCCGAGCTACAAACAGGTATCATCTGGTATAACAGAGCACATAGAATCAGTATTGGTGATCTTCGATCCGAGCATCGTAAGTTACAAAGAATTGGTGGACTACTTTTGGAAGCAGTTTGACCCTACGGATGCAGAAGGCTCATTTGGAGATCGTGGCTATCAGTATACATCTGCAATCTTCTACTTTACTGAGGAGCAAAAAAAAATAGCTGAAATCTCGAAAAAAGAACTGGAAGAATCCGGAGTACTCAAAAAACCTATTGTCACTCCTATTCGACCCGCCACTCCTTTTTATCCAGCAGAGCAGTACCATCAAGACTATTACAAAGAAAATCCGCTACGATACAAATATTATCGCAATGGTTCTGGACGAGACAAATTCCTCTTAGGAGTTTGGGGAGAGGACACGGTGCACGGTTTCTAGTTATTTGCGATGCTCTGGTGGTCGCTCTTCGATTTGCCGCACAGTTTGGGCTATCTGGTCGAAGAAGTTATAGAGTTTTTCGTCTTGTCCTGCGCAGCGAATGTTGAGGGCGTAGATCCATTTTTTCCCAAAGTAGAACGCACGTTTGTCGATGCATGTATCAATTTCCTCGAGTATCACGAGAGTGGGCATACCATTAATGATGCTTTCTTCTTCAAGCTCGATAAAGTATTGATCGGTCATGATAGCCTCAACAACCGCTTCGGAGTCTTCGGTGCGATATCCATCGATCCACATATCACGCTGTATGCACACTTTTGCATTTATACAGGCATCAAGCTTTGGTCCAAAGTAGATCGTCCATTCTGACGTAATGTAGGGGCTTCTTCCGTCGTATGTGCCACGAGAAAGTACATGGGGCTCAGGCCACACATTTGGATAGGCAAAGGCAAAGAGGCGATCGTAGTTGATATACTCTTTTAAATGTACGGGGTAGATCACATCATCTGCGGTTTTGGATTTCTGCGGAGCAGGGCCCAACCGTATGGGATAATCTTTCAACCGATAGATGAGTTCTGCCATCTCCCCTCGGTTAATGGGTTGTGGAAGGTCGATGATAGAGTAAGGAATGGCATTTTGCGCAGCGAGAAATTCGACATAGGGCTGGTACCACGTCACATTCTCCCTACCAAAGTTTGGTAGCTCCAGACCGGTGAGACCAAAACCGATTGAGAGCATTTTTGCAGATTCTACAAAGTTGACGCCTTCCTCTGGACGAAACCATCCATCGGGATAGCCACTGACGATGCCATTTGTCCACGCAGTGCAGATATACGGAGCAAACCACGCATCAAGAGGTACATCCGGGAAGGCAAACTCTGGTATGACAGGTTTTTCGATTTCTTCCTCTCCTTCCTCTGGAGGTTCTGGAAGATTTTCGATACAGCTGTCGATGTAGCTTTGTGGGTAGAGCACTCTCACAAGAATTTTTGTAAACTCTGCCCGATTGATGTTGCGTTCTGGCTGGAATGATCTGTTTTCATATCCCTGAACGATACCTTCGCGTGTCAGGAATTCGATAGCATCAAAATACGCATGCTCTGCAGTGACATCAAAAAACCGCGCATGCGCAGTTGTACTCATCGTAATGAGTAAAAGACCAAGAACCAGTGCGAACGTTTTTGAGGAAGGGATAGAACTATGATACATGAGTGATGAGTGTGTATGCTACAATCATTCTCATCTACCCCCTTTTGTATGAAATTAGACAATACTCAAAAATACGCAGCGGAAATGTTGGCGACGTTCTCTCTCACGTTTGCATTGTCGCTTTCGCTACTCTTTGAGTTTCCATTTTCGTCCGCAGTGCTTGCTGCGATTGTTGTAGGAATCTATGTGTATACCATTGGCGGTATTTCTGGTGCGCATATTAACCCTGCAGTGACGCTGGGTATGTGGACGATAAAGCTCATCAAGACGCGAGATGCGCTCCTCTACGTTGCATCACAGTTTATTGGCGCAGGACTGGCGATGATGTTGATTTTGGCGATGTCCGCAACCGTTCCGATGGTAGGGGCGGATTCTCCGATGATTATTCTTGGAGAAGCAATGGGAGCATTCCTCTTAACATTTGGTGTTGCTTCAGTCGCTACTGGTAAAGCAAAAGAGGATGCAGCAGGATTGATCGTTGGTGGTTCACTCCTTGTTGGAATATTAATCGCTTCTTCTATGAGTAGCGGAATCATAAACCCTGCAGTGGCATTTGGCCTTGGCTCACTGTCGCTTTCGTATCTGATTGGTCCGATGATTGGTGGCATGCTTGGTGCGGTGACCTTCCGATGGATGAGCTCGTAGGCTACTTAAACATTTCCCTCAGCAGCCAGTTGGCAAATCCAAAGCATACCGCCACGATGATCCATCCCCATGGTCCTCCATAGATTTCCAATCGAATGAGACCTGGGTCCATTCGCAGTGTAAAGAGATGAATAACGTACACGAATGCGCCATTAACCACCATTATAGCGATAATCGTCGCAAAGAGACGAAGGGGCAGTGTGAGGATATTGAGAATTGGTCGAAAGAAGATGTTGAGTAGGCTCATGAGCGCTCCGACAATTACATAAGCAGGAATACCACCATCAAGGCCAAAGTATTGACCAAGGTAGTTGGCCAGAACCCAGACAACGATCACATTAAACGCAAACTTCAGTGAGAGTTTGAGGGGCAGCTGAGAGGATCCTTCGGAAGACATCCCCAGTATCTTACCGCTTTATGAAGCAAATCGTCACTTTCTTTTCTCCAACATCAATGGTGTGATCATCTCCATCACAGGTACCAATGGTGGAACGTGTCTCTGATTCAATGAGTGTTTTGTGCTCTGCAAGGACTGGATCAGCGCCAGTTATAGCCAACGTAATGTCATCGGTAAACTCGAGTCCAGTCTCTTTGCGTACACGTTGCACACCGCGAATGATATCGCGAGCATCTCCTTCCAAAAGCAGCGCATCACTCAAATCCGTATCCATACTGATGACGATCCCTTTATCTGCTGCAGCGTTCTGTCCCTCTTTTCCACGGTACGTCAGCTTTGCTTCATCAGGGGACAGTGTCTCATCTAAGATCAAGATTTCTCCAGTGGGTTGAATGGTAAAGTGCCCCTCTTTTCCGGCGTTGATAATTTCTTGGACTCTCGCCCCAAGCCTTGGCCCCACTTTACGTGCATCTACTTGCATAAAGCTTTCGGCAAGCTCATCTGGATTTTCGGTAAAGTCAACTTCTTTCACATTCAGCTCTTGCCGCAAAAGATCCAAGTCATCACTCGACAGAGAAAATTGTGTAGTAGGCGGTAGTGCGATCGTCGCTTTTTGGAGCGGTTGTCGTACTTTCACTTTCGCCTCTGCACGAATGGAATTTCCGAGGCTCACTACCTGTCGCAGTGTCCGTGTTTTTTCCAGTTGTAACTTCTCATCCTGCGAAAGCTCTCGTGTGAGAGGCCAGTCTGTTAGGTGCACAGAGCCGTGCTCTTGCGTGACAAGGTTTAAATAGATCGCTTCGGTAATGTACGGGCAAAACGGCGCAAGCAGCTGAGAAATGGTCAGCAGTACATCATGCAGAGTCATGAGAGCATCTTGTTGATCCTGAGCCTCTGCATCACCACTACTATCGGGATACGCATCCAGCACACCCTTA
>CAJXJE010000093.1 GCA_913054215.1 uncultured Candidatus Peregrinibacteria bacterium
TCACCGGAGAAACCTCTCCTGGTATTCTTCGAAGTGAGTGTTCACCACTCCCCCTGGGAAGGGTATGAAGAGTATAAATTTACACACAAGTTCGATAAACCATCCAATTTTATGGAACGATATCTGAATTCTGCTCTCCAACAGGATTACTGTATTTCTGTATTCTACGAGAAGTTCAAGAAATCATCCTTCGCAACAGATACACACCTGTTCATCATGAGTGATACGTCACAACCCGTGGGGCTCCACGGAAGTGTTCATCTCAAACAAAATGCCTTCAATGAGAATTATCTCACTCCATTTGCCTATATTCCTCCAAAGAACTCCGAGAATCAGTATCAAGTGGGCAAGGAAGTAAGAAATCTCTACAGCCAGACGGATGTTATTCCGACAATCTTCGAGCTCCTGGAAGGCAATGCTTTTCAAAACTCCTTTGCTTCTGTGCTTAGAAAGCAGGAAGGAACTTCTGAATCTCCCTACGAAGAATGTCACGTGCTCACTCAGCCGTACGGTGGAGGACAGATTGCTGTCGCAAAAGAAGATTGGAAGTATGTGTATTTCGTTGCAGACAAAAAAGTCGAGATCTGGGACATGGATGATCTCCTTGAACTGGATGAACCATTCAATGTCCTGGAAAATATCTCATACGAAGATTTCTTTGATGAGTACTACTGTGAGCGATTTAAGTGATATTGATCTCTTCGATTCGTCCGCCTTGGCGGACTCACTCAGAGTCACTCGCCTCGTAGTCCGTGGCTCGAGCACCGAAGGTGCGAGAACCATGAGTGAGGCCCACAGGGCCGAGTCGAATGGTGGAGATGCCGGGAATCGAACCCGGGTCCAACATGTAGAGCAAGTGTCCATACTGTTATGTCCATTCCAGATCGCTCAATGCATAAAGATAGGACTAAAAGTACAAAGAGAGGTTCAGCGCTGATACAGAGTTATCATCACGCTAGGTGATAATCCGTTCTGCTAAGTGACGCCAATTTTCCGTAGCAGAAGTCGGGAAAGTGACGTGTTCGCGCGAGGGCGAACTTACGCAGCAAGAGCGAATTCAGGCTGCAAAGAACGCAAAGCGTTCGCTACAGTGTTTTCGAGTGCTGAGAAAATTTTACCTGGTTTTGCAGATAAAGGTGCATCAAGTGGGTAACGGGAACCGATGCCATCCCGAACAGAAACAAGCGAACCCTAGAGTCACGCTGTCGAAGCCAATTCATCCCCGCAGTTGAATTCGAGCTGAACCTGAGCACGCAGTGCGATAGATGAAGCCGAAGATCCTGCGTCCTCCGAAGCTCCGAAGGAGCAAAGGGGGACCCAAGCGGGATACCGCCTATGATCTTAACGAACAGACCCCTATTCTACCCTGATTGATCAATATGTGGTAGGGTAATAGTCTGATGAAACTCGGAAGTTCCAAAGCATGGGCAAAAACGCTTGGTACAGGGCTTGCCAACGTTCAACACGGTATGGATAAGCTCGTCATTTTCGGCTTTAAATCGCTCAAAAAAGCAGGAAAATCACCAGAAATAGGCCTGACGAAAAACAAATACTTGCGGCAAATGAAAACTGCCGGCCGCGCTACACTCTCCTTTTTTGGGACACTGGGCGATAGCTTTTATAACGAATACGAAGAGCTCAAGAAGCAGGAGTAATTCTCTATGTTTTTTTAGGCATTTTCTAGGCTTCATCAACCTGTACACCACCTCTATCTGTGACACTGAAGACGGTATTGAGTCTCATAATTTGTAATTGTTCACAAACTGGATCAGGGACATTGATAATACGTAACGCTCTAACCTGCTTCTTCGCTATTATTAACAATCCTATAATCGATGAAGTGACAAGTGCACTTGTATTAAGAGCTGCCATGTCTATGGTAAGATCCGCTTCAGCCGAAGCAGCCGCTAAAACTTCATCCCGTAAGGGATGTGTTTCGTCGTCTGACAAATTTGCCTGGTCAGCTGTCATTAATATTGTGTTTCCTGAAGCCATAAGAGTCCGCCTTCCCGTGTAATCCATGCGAATGCAAATAATTCTTCACAATATTTTGTGAATTTGGATACTTCTGCAGAGAAACCCCTCTCCTTCTGCTATCCTACTATCCCGTATGCCTCCAGTAAGCACCGATGATATCCGGCAGTCCTATCTCGATTTCTTCCAATCGAAGGATCATACTGTTATTCCTGGGGCAAGTTTGATCCCCGAAAATGACCCAACAGTGCTATTTACCACTGCGGGAATGCACCCACTGGTCCCCTACCTTCTTGGAGAAACACATCCTGGAGGAAAGAGGGTTGTCGACTGTCAGCGCTGTATTCGCACAGGAGATATTGATGAAGTTGGCGATAGCTCGCACCTCACGATGTTCGAGATGATGGGCAACTGGAGTTTTGGTGATTACTTTAAAGAAGGTGCTGTGCAATTAGCCTATGAATTTCTCACAGAGATTTTAGAACTGGATTCTGCGATGCTCGCTGTCACCTGTTTCGAAGGAGATCACGACGCACCGAAAGATGAGGAATCTGCCAAACATTGGCTAGGCACAGGGATTCCCAAAGATCGCATTGGCTTTTTGGCTAAGGATGAAAACTGGTGGGGTCCGGCAGGACTAACAGGTCCTTGTGGCCCTGATACCGAAATTTTTTATTGGATCGGCGAGGGAGACCCTCACGGAAACCCCGAAAAGAATGAGAGTGATTGGTTAGAAATTTGGAACTTGGTTCTGATGGAATATAACAAAACCGAGAAGGGGCAGTTTGAACCACTGACACAAAAAAATGTTGATACCGGAATGGGACTCGAACGCGTCGCTTCGGTGATGCAAAGAGTGAGCAATGTGTATGAAACAGATCGGATGAAGCCGATCATTGAACGAGTACGCTCAATGGCCTGCGAAGAAGACCTCAAACACGAACGCATCGCGACAGATCACATCAAAGCTGCGACGTTTATTATTGCTGATGGCGTTGCTCCTGGGAATGTAGATCAGGGCTATGTATTGCGAAAAATCATCCGTCGTGCTATCCGCAGTGCAAAGCAACTTGGCATCAAAACCGATGGGAGTTTTTGTGCTCAGATTTCTGATGAAGTCATAGCGCAGTACGGTCATATCTATGGACAGATCAAGTCGAAGGAAAAGATGATCGCCGATACGCTTGCATCAGAAGAAGAACAATTTGGAAAAACGTTACAGGCAGGACTGAAGCAACTCGAAAAAGTAATCGAAGCAACGAGTGGAAATATTATCGCAGGTGTCGATGCGTTTCATCTCTATGACACGTACGGATTTCCACTGGAACTGACCAAAGAAATTCTGGAAGAGAAGGGGTATTCGATAACAGAGAAAGATTTCGAAACCGCATTCAAAGCGCATCAAGACCTAAGTCGTAAAGGAGCCGAGCAGAAGTTTGCGGGAGGTTTGGCTGACCACAGCGTAGAAACCACGAAGCTGCATACGGCTACGCACTTGCTCAATGCTGCATTGAGGATGGTACTGGGTGATCATATTTATCAAAAGGGAAGCAACATTACCCAGGAGCGATTACGCTTTGATTTCTCTCATGATAAGAAAATGACAGGAGATCAGAAGGAGGAAGTGGAACGGCTGGTGAACGAAGCTATCGCCGCAGACCTCCCAATCAGTTTTCATGTAACAGACATCGAAGGTGCGAAGGACGAAAATGCTATCGGTGTGTTTGATGAGCGGTACGAGTCCGAAATAAAAGTCTATGTCGTCGGAGACAAAAAAGAAGGCACGGTATTCAGCAAAGAAATCTGTGGTGGGCCACACGTAGCCTGGACCGGTATGCTGGGACACTTTACGCTAAAGAAAGAGGAAAGCTCCTCTTCTGGGGTA
>CAJXJE010000094.1 GCA_913054215.1 uncultured Candidatus Peregrinibacteria bacterium
TCGGCTTTGTTTTGGGCCCTGCTCCGGAGGACTCGTCGGGTAGCGAGTATAAATGAGATACCGTAGCAAGGCAGGAAGTCGAGATTACCTCATCTCACGTTGTTTTTCACTAGGCTCGTGACTCCCTTCTCTTAGAATAGTTGCAGATAGCCCCCGAAAAACTTCATTTGCAAAAAAGGCCAGAGATTATATGTTCTGGTCTTTTTTGTTATGCGTGAGGGAAACCAAGGTTTCCCTCACGGGCTCCCTTCCTTAAAGGAATGACTCCAGACTGGCGGAGCCAGTCTTCGGCATGAGGGTTAGTTATATGGGTGGAATTTTACTATAACGCGAGCAACTTTTCCTTTACTCCTGGGAGGGAAGGGTTCATCTCGAGAGCTTTTTCGAAGGCAGCTTTGGCTTCGGCCTTTCTATCTAGTTGTACAGCGACGGTTCCGAGTAGTGCGTATGACCTCGCATTGTCGGGCCATTTTTCTGTAGCAAGTTTTGCTTTGACCAGTGCTTCCTCGGCTTGTCCCAGTGCAGCAGCTGCCGTGACATATCCTTGGTAACTTTCAAACGTCGCCTTCGGATCATTCGTCAGTGCTTCATATTGATCGAGCGCTAGTCCTGCGTTTCCAATTTCCAATGCATATCGTGCAATCAGTCTGCGGACTTCACCCTGAGGAATAAACCCGTTGGTGAGTGCGTACTCAAAGAAGGTGATTGCATTTTGATACTCGTGGAGAGCTGCGTACGACCTCGCAAGGAAGTATTGGATCTCTGGTTTTTGTGGGTCGAGAGAGTACGCTTGTTCCAAAGATGCGAGCGCTTGTTCGGGTCGAGCGGTGGTGAGTTCGCAGTATCCTTGGACTACCCATGCGTCTCGATAGTCATCTTTGGACGTGGTGACTTGTATGAGTAGTGGGAGAGCGAGCTCACATTCTTGCACCTGTGCCAGTGCTCGAGAAATTAGCGTGATGAGATGAATATCTGAGCCATTGGGAAAGAGCGCAAATTCATCATAGGAAGCATTCAGCGTTCGGGCATAACTTCGTAGAACAGGGTCCCATCCATTGATGGTCAGTTTCAGTTCTTGTATCGCACGTTCATGGCTCCCTTGAATGATGGCTAGGAGCGATAGCCCGTAGTGTTTCTGCGGTGAATCTTCTGCGCTATCTAATACCTTTCTCGCATCGACCAATTCTCCTGCACGCAATTGGATGATCACTTCTAGAAGCAGTACATCTTCTGGTCTTGCCCCCGCACTTTTGAGTTGCTTGAGTGTGGAGCGTATACCTTTCATATCTCTTCTTTGCATTTGCGCTTGAGCGAGTTTACGCAGTGCGGCCAAACCACCTCCACTGTCTACAGACTTCTCGTATTGCTCTTGAGCTTCGGACCATTCTCCCCGAAGCGCATAGATATCTCCTTGTCGTAGATACAAAAGAGAAGTGTCTCCACTATCGATAGGAATATCACTGATGATAGGGACTGGTATTCCCAGCATGTCTGTATCGATAGATTGTATGCCGCTGAGTTTCAATGTTGATTGTGTGAGTTGCCACCACAGAAATGCCATCAATAAACCTGCGCACATGGATGCAAGTAAAACAGGAGCAATGATACGGTTGGGGATCTTCATTAAGGGAAGAATACCCTTATTTTCCTTTCTATTCCACTGCTGGACTCAACTCCCCATCTTCACTCGATGCAGCACCTACTGTAGCTTTTGCTTCAGCGTCTGCCACATGTTTTGGAATAACAGCTTCTATGGCTCCCCACACAGCTTCTATGTCTGATGGAATAAGCATAGTGATTTGATCACCGACTTCTGCGCGATAGAATGTGACCGATGCAAGAAGGACGCGGTACGCTTTTCCCTCTGAGAGGATTTTGTACTGGCCATCTTCTTGAATAAGCACTCCGACCGCAGTTTTTCTATTGATGGGTGCAATTTGCTTGTAGATGAATTTGCCTTCGTCCGTAATCGTCAGTTTCATTCCGTCACCTTCTACGAGTTTACTTTTCGAAGCATAGTTTGCAGGAATCGGATAACCCTGCCCTTCGCCGTCTATCATGTTTTGCCCATCAAATATTCCTTCTATAACTTTGCCTTCTGCGCTAACAGAAGCGCCTCCTGAGGATATACTTGCACGAGCGGCGTGTCGTTCTTTGTCGGTGTCTACTACTCCAGTGAGGTCTCGTAAAAGCGCGTGTGCCGTCTTGAGAGACGAAGAAGCACTATCGATGAGTTCTTGTATTTGGAGGAGCTTGTCTTCGGACATGAAATTATAGGGAATCGGAAGTAACAGTGAGATCGGAAGTCTTTAGCCGTGCATTGATCTCGATGTCTGTTAGCAGTGTAGTTTGGGCGCCAATAGCACCGACGACACTTGCAGCATTTATAGTACCTGTTTTTAGTGCATCTGGCAATGAAAGACCAGATAGAAGCCCCCAGGTTACACCAGTGCCAAATGCATCTCCAGCTCCTGTTGTATCCAGAATTTCGATTCCAGAAACTACTGGACATCGATAGATTTTATGCCTGTCGCTGGCAGTGGAACCTCGCGGCCCATCGGAAATGGCGATGTTTGCTACGCCTAGCGCAAGGAGTGTAGTGATTGCTTCTTCTACGTTTGCTGTACTGGTAAAGCTCAGTGCCTCCTCTTTATTGAGCAGCAGAAGGTCTGTGTGCTTAAGGAGTGCACTATTGCTTTTTGTATCACAGCCTTTGTCCAGTTGGCATCCACCGGGATTCCAAGAAAGTTTCGGACCACCGCTTCGTGCGAGCATTTCCATAATATCGTCTTCGATCTCACAGCTATCTTCTTGGATATGGTTTAGGTACACCCAGTCTACTTGGCTAAGTTTTTGTTTATCAAATGTTGCATCAAGCAGGTGTGTATTTGTACCGGACTCATACAAGATGACGCGTTCACCACTTGATCCTGAGAGGATGATAGAGAAGCTACTTACTTCATCTTCGACGATGGTAACGCAGCTAGTGTCTACACCTTCCTTACTGAGTGTTTCGGTGATCTTTTCTCCCCACTGGTCGGAACTTACGATTCCTTCAAAGTAGGCATCGCAACCAAGTCTTGAAAACCCAACAGAGGTATTACTCGCTCCGCCGCCACACGTTTCGATAAGCTGATCTATCCGAATCTTTGCACCCAAGGGAAGCGCAAACGACTCAGCATTTTCACATTCATGAATGACGTCACTCGGTAGTCGAACAAAGAGATCGTAGGTCGCTCCTCCGATAGAAAGCGTCTTCTTTCCCATGATATTATAGGTGATGACGTGATTCCATGTTCTGCATGAAGGCAACAGTCATTTGCTGCCCTTTTTTTCGACGGAGATACCAGTTATAGGTCAGCACACTCGCAATAAGAATACTCCAGATCATCCACATAGGAACTCCTTCATCAGAAAGTGGCATGTCTTTTACGGGACGCGGTGTAGGTGGTGCACTGTTACGTAGAGCTATAGGTACAGGGTCTGATGTTCCTGCAGTGTATCCTGCTCCTGTAGGTGTACCTTGTCCTGTAGCCGCTAGGTCTTCTAGTGCTTCGCCTGTTGTGGCGATAGGTGTGAGCTTGAGGTAGTAGGTTTTAGTATTCATAAGATCACGCACTGTGAATGCACGCAGTTCACCATTGAGTATTTTTTTCTCCACTTCATTTTCTCTCGTGGGGTCATCGAGTGCTTCGATTTCGGTGCTGTATTGCAGTATGAAGTTTGATAGTGGGATGTTCTGTTGCAATGAGGTCCATTCTACAAAGAGTGATCCATCGCCGGGTGTCACTTCAAGTTTTACACCCAGA
>CAJXJE010000095.1 GCA_913054215.1 uncultured Candidatus Peregrinibacteria bacterium
GTCCTCCAGCAGAATGCCCGAGCAGTAGGTAATTGGATTCGATCCCATTACTCTTCATATATTCAATGATCCAATCGGCATAGTCGTCATTTGTTTGTGACTCATTCGGTTCCGGCTCATCGCCAAATCCTGGAAGGTCAGGTGCGATCACCCTAATACCCGAACCTTCAAGCGCACTGCGGAGCTCTGTAAACGACTCTGTAGAGCCGCCCCAGCCGTGGAGACAAAGAAGAATGGGTTTACTCATTTTGGGCTTTTTAAAGAGAATCGTGGTGCCACGGGACAGAATTGAACTGTCGACCTCGGGCTTATGAGTCCTACGCCTGCGGCGTGCCGAGTTATCATACTTGGCCTGCTTTCGCAGACCGCCAACTGAGCTACCGTGACAATTTATGCTCGTTGGTGCCACGGGACAGAATTGAACTGTCGACCTCGGGCTTATGAGTCCTACGCCTGCGGCGTGCCGAGTTATCATACTTGGCCTGCTTTCGCAGACCGCCAACTGAGCTACCGTGACAATTTATGCTCGTTGGTGCCACGGGACAGAATTGAACTGTCGACCTCGGGCTTATGAGTCCCGCGCTCTAACCAACTGAGCTACCGTGGCATTAAAGCGATTATGACGCAATTTTGCCTGAGGATGAAGCCTAAACCGAAGAATTAATAAATGCGCCTCGCTCTGATCTATTATAGTTGGACCACAGCAAGGATGCATTCATTGTATCTAGCGCTACGTTCTTGCTTACTTCTATGTTCTTTGTACTGGCACTGCTCATCAGGCCTGTACTTGGATAAGAAGAAAAACGGCTCAGTGTATTGATATGTGATGTCTTTTCTATAAGGACAAGCCGTACATCAATCCAATACCTACAATCATCATTGTGAGTTGAATAGCAGCTCCCTTGAGCCTGGTATCTTTATGGAGTTCTGGTATTAGGTCGGACCCAGCGATGTAGAGGAAGTTTCCAGCAGCGAGTGGCAGTAGGATCATTTCAATATTAGCAATAGATTGTGAAAGTCCGATAACAATGCCGACACCTATAAAAGCAGTGAGTGCGGAGAAGAAGTTGAAGAGGAGTGCTTTGCCTTTGCTCATGCCACTGTGAATCAAGATGGCAAAGTCTCCAAGCTCCTGAGGGATTTCGTGGAGCAGTACTGCGATGGTTGTGGAGATACCTACGGGAATAGAAACAAGGTAGGCAGTAGCGATCAGTATTCCATCCAGGATGTTGTGGACGGCATCACCTATAATTACGAGTGGACCAACGGGGTGCACATGGGTTGTGCATTCGAGGTCGTGACAGTGACGCCAGTGAATAAATTTTTCAATGACAAAAGAGAAGAGGATACCACCAAGTACCCAGATCAAATTCTCTTGGTTTTCTTGTATTACCTCTGGAATCAAATGCAAAAAGACATTCCCCAGCAACGCACCGGTTGAAAAGCTAACGAGGTACATCAACATTTTCTTAAGCAGTTCTGTCTTGAAAGACAGAAAGAATACTCCTACAAGCGAGACGAGGCTTACGATAAATACGCTGAGAAGGGTGTACTGCATTGGGGTCATAGCCGCGTTATTCTAGCAGCTATCTGGCATGTTTCTCTACAAAAGCCTTCATATTCCCCCTCTCCTCATTTGTGGGCTTGGGGAGCTCTTCTCCAACGCTCCAGTACTTTCCCTCGTGGTAGATGAGGGGCTTTTTGTCCTTATCATGTAGGACAGATACTACCTCTCCAATGAACATGGTGTGGTCTCCTCGAACGACCTGATCGACGAGTTTGCACTCCACTATTAGTGCAGCTTCATCCACTAGGAGCACATCAAAATGCTTTCCTGTATGAAACGTGAAACCCATATCTTTGAGAGCCTCTACTTTATTCACCTTCTTTCCAGAGGATCCTCCGGCAATGCTGGAGATTGCAGTCTGGTCCTCTGCAGCAATACTCACTCCAAAATACTTCGTCTCTGTGATGTTTTCAAAGGTCGCTTTTCCAGGCCCTATAGAGACTGCTATAAGCCCTGGGTCATACGAAATCTGAAATGTCCATTCCGCAGCCATCACATCATGTCCGTGTTTTCCATTACTGGTAATTAGGCCTACGTTGGTAACGAAGGGCTCACGTGCGGGGTTTCCATATTTGAGATCCATATGTATATCATAGCAGGGAAACTTTGACGTTGCACTGAGAATACATTCTGACGTACTATTGAGATGAATTTCTTTCCCTTTGAACTCATGAAAAAATTTATTGCACTTATAGGCACATCTGCCCTACTTGCCGCTTGTACATTCACGGTCACTACAGAAATGAATGATGACAAGACTGGTGAAACAGTCCCAGCAGAAGAAACAGTTGAGGAGGGTGGTATGGAAGAAGAAGCGGCTGCAGAGGAAGAAGCGGCTGCAGAAGAAGAAGTACCAGCCGAAGAGGCAGCAACTGAGGATGATGGTACTGTCGAAGGTTCTACCAATGAAGACTCGGGTGGAGATGGAACGAACACTACTGGTGGAGATGAGGCACCTGCTGATACCGAGGCTGCTGCTGAGTAATGAAAAAAATGGTTTTGATTCTGGCTCCCGTACTGCTGCTTGCTGCTTGCCAGCGGCAGTATGTCCAGAACCCTGACCTCAACCACACCCATGCAGACTTTGCCGTGTGGGCTGATGGGGTGCAGGTCGAATTTACTGATAGTCAGTTTATGTCTGGGGTTTCCGAGGATGGGGTGCACGACTACTTGCATAAGTACTTCCACCTGCATGATGACATTGGACATGTGATTCATCGACATAAACCTGGCGTTGCACTCGACGAATTCTTCGACTCTCTTGGATTTTCATTTGATACTAGCTATACCTGGCATATGTATGTAAACACTGAAGAAGTCGAGTTCGATCTCAATTACGCGTTTGAAGATATGGATCAAATCCTCTTTACCACATCAGTAGTAAGCGATCAGATAGAGGCTCAGCAAGAACAGTTTGTCAACGATGCCTGTCGCTATAGTCGCACGTGTCCATGGCGAGGTGATCCTCCAGCAGAAAACTGTATCGCCGATCCTGCGGTTCCGTGTGTCGTTCCCGAAGAAGATCTTTAACCGACGACAATAAACAGATCTCTGTAGACGATGTAGCAGATATAGACAATGTATCCAGTAAACAGGATGCCTCCTTCCACTTTGTTAAGAATGTAGTCTTTCTCCTGTTTCCACCACAGCAATAGCCTGTGGTGTAATTTTCCATTATGAATAAGGAAGAATAGTAGCAGCGTACTTCCCACAACTACGAGAAGGTCTAGGTTGAGTGCAGGCTGGAAGGGGAGTGGCTTAATGGTGGCGGAAATTCCTAAGATCCAGAAGATATTGAAGATATTGGAACCGACAATGTTTCCGATAGCGATGTCGGTCTTTCCTTTTCTTGCGGCGACGACAGAGGCAGCAAGTTCGGGAAGTGACGTACCTAGAGCAACAACCGTCAGTCCTATGAGTGCTTCGGAAAGTCCAAGAAGTGAGGCAATTGCTTTGGCACCTTCCACCGCGAGATTCCCTCCAATACCAAGACAAACCAGTCCTACCAAAAAGAGCATCCACGCTTTACCAAGAGGCATCTTCACTTTAGAAGGACCTTCTTCTAATACACTGTGACGTCGTATACCGAACGTGTAGTAGAGGAAGATAATGAAGAATCCGAGGAAGGCCATTCCGTCACTTCTGCTGAGTACAGATTGCGCAGCTCCATCGACTATTATGTCGTTTGCCATAATCAGTAGTGTCACTGATGCAAGTAGTACAAAAGGGATTTCTT
>CAJXJE010000096.1 GCA_913054215.1 uncultured Candidatus Peregrinibacteria bacterium
TGTACCTCTTTTCTACTCAACTCTTTTGGATTCACTTGTACTCCACCCTTTGCACCTCCAAAAGGAATATTCACAACAGCAGTCTTTATTGCCATCAGTGCTGCCAGCGCTTTCACCTCATCTTCATCAGCATCCTCATGAAATCGAATACCCCCCTTAAAAGGCCCACGCGCATTATTGTATTGGATACGAAATGCAGGAAATGATTTTTTTGAACCATCATCAGCAGTAATCGTAATCTTCTCTTTATGCACAAACTGTGGCTCATCAAAAAGAGCACTCTGCTCACTCTCCATCTTCATCTTTTTTAAGACTGTATGGAGTGTCGTTTGAAACCGTGTGTAGGGTGTAGAAGTTTTCATGTAACTAGTATGCCACAAAAAACAGAAAAGAATCTGTTATTAGGATAATGAACCTAGTTGCAAGCAATACAAAATCCACTTACTTCACAGACACCATCAAGCACTTTGTGCTGAGAGCGAAGAGAAGATTTAGTGATGTACATAGCGCGTATAGGGTCTACCTGGATTTTTCTCCATACAGCGAAGTGCTCCTCTTCGTTGAGGTGCTCATCAAAGTACACATGCGCATCTTCGGATGTTAAATTGTAGTGCTTACAAAGACCTTCTTTTTTTGACTTTGAAATCGCTGGCAGTGTGAGCTCCATGGCATACATAGCAGTTACTCCATCTTCCAAAGATCCTTCAGCAAGCTCTTCGAGTTCACTCACAGCCTCTTTCGTAAGTGCGTGAGGCTCATACAACTCAAGATCTTCTTCGGAAACTCCAAGACTCGATGCAAATCGTTTCCAAAGATCGACGTGTTGTATCTCTTCTACTACATTGCTTTCAATCTCTGATGCAAGTTCTGTCATACCACGATCTTCTGCTCTCTTTTGTACACGAGAAACGATACCTGGAACCGCTTTCGCCAAATGAAAGTATTCCTTTGCGTATAGGGCTAACCCCTCTTTCGATAACTCTCCGTTATTCCACTTCTGCTCATAAAAATAATGCGTTAGTAAACCGTTCGCAGTGATGTAAGCATCAAGGTGTATAAGAGAGATAGTGGACATGAATTTTTGGTGGGAAAAAGACACTTGTAAGCTACGACTTCTTCGACGCGAGTGCAAGAAAGATTAGTGGAGTAATTCAAACGCCCATCCGTATAACCTTCGCGCACCTTCAACGAGTCGCGGGCCCGGTCTGTTGAGTAATGAATCATCAATGACATGAATGTTTTCTTCTTGTACAGCACGAAGTACATCCCAACCTTTTCGCGTGTTGAGTAGATCTTTATCCGCCAGTGCTCCGGCTCCACACCAACTGATCACAATCATATCCGGATCGAAAGCAATAACTTGTTCGAGGGTTACCTGCGGACTGAGCTGTCCTGCCTCTACAGGAAACTGCTGCACCCCTGCTATGTGTGCAACCTCTGGAACCCAGTTAGCAGAAGCATAAGGTGGGTCATGCCACTCTTCTATATAGACGTTGAGTTTGTGAGGAAGCAAAGCAGATTTCTTCTTTACATCATTAAACCCCTGCTGCATATGCAGCACCAACTCCTCCGCCTTACCTTCTACCTGTAACATCACACCGAGATTTCGAATCATTTCATACAACGCATTAATCGTTCGAGGATCTTGATGCACCACACTGAAACCTGCAGCCTTTAGTCGGTCTGCAAGTTTCTGCTGAATAACCGTCGCCGTAAAAATAAGATCCGCCTCGTATTCATATAATTTTTTGGGATTGATATCAATGTGGTCTTTGAGATGAGAAATACCCCTTGCTTCTTCTGGAAAATTAGAAAATTGATCGGTACAGACGATCTGATCCTCCATTTCAAATGCGAAAAGGATTTCGGTGATTGCCGGAGAAAGTGAGGCTATGCGCATGGTACGAAGTATACTAGAACTCTTGAGTATCGCATTGATATACAAAAATATAGGAGTACTGTCGCTACTAATGGTACAAATAAACGCAACAGCAAGACTAAAACCTCTTATGTGCTCAGCCTGCACAATGAAAACCTTAGAGGTAATGGAAGTGCAGTAGAAATACTGCATGAAGGAAGAGAGATCATCATTAGTGGTACAAAAAGTGCAATAGAAGCATTACTGAATGCTACAGGTATTGTTGATTTATTTACGATTGAAGAATAAAAATCTATCCTGTTGCAAACATAAGAAGGATAAATAGATCAGAAAATATGTAATTGTCAATTGAACTCTGTATGCAACTCTTTTCATAATAGGGTGACTACCCCCTCCCTGATTATGAAACGTCCCAACTCCGCCTCTCTTATTCTCTTCGGATTCTCACTGGGTCTCATCACCACAACAAATGCAGGAACACTCGGTTCTGCTGTCTTCGGCGATGTGCCTAGTGGCACATACTACGACAGCGCTGTTGGAGACATGTATGCCGCAGGAATTATTACCGGATACAGCGACGGACGCTTTGGACCCAATGACTACGTCACCCGTGGGCAAGTAGCAATAATGATGCAACGATTTAAAGCACACCTCACAGGACAAACCATTCAGGTAAGTTCTAGTAGTAGGAGCAGAAGGGTTGTGAGTTCTTCGAGTGTTGCAACAACAAGCTCCTCTACACCAGTTGTAGATACCACCATCAATAATGCAGGAGCCTTCAGGTTTACCACTGGAAGCTATAAAGCTGATGAAAGCAAAGGAACTGCAACGATTAACGTCATCCGCTACGGAGGAAATACAGGAACTGTAACCGTGAAGTACAAAACAGAAAATGAAACAGCAACTAGCGGCAGTGACTACGACCATACCGAAGGTATCCTGACATTTGCTGATGGGAAAACATCTGGTTCTTTTGTAGTGCCTATTACAGACGACAGTGAATCGGAGGGCAATGAAACTGTCTTCGTAAAACTGAGTTCACCTGGGGGTGGAGGTCAACTTGGTTCGCCTGATACTGCGACGCTCACTATTGTCGATAATGATGCCGGAGATGGATCAGAAATAGATGCCAGTAATATAAACGGCGTATTTATCTTCTCTGCATCAGAGTACCAAGTTGCAGAAGATATGGGGTCGATCGAAATTGTCATCGATCGCACCAGTGGAGCAACAGGTACAGCAACTGTAAAATTTGCAACATCTAATGGCACTGCAGATAGCTCATACTATGACCAAAACATTGGCACACTCACCTTTGATGATGGAGAAACTTCCAAGAAGATTACCATCACCATCAAAGATAATACGAAAAATAATGGAAACAAAACCATAAACTTAAAGCTAAGTCTCCCAACAGGAAACGCAACGCTTGGATCTCAGAGTATCTCTACGCTCATTATCGTAGATAACGAAATCTCAAGCTTCGATAATGGAAATTTGCGCCTGTCTAGTGACAACTATCCCAATGGATCCGAAGGGAATCCTCTTGTCATTACCATCGATCGCGTAGGAGGAAGTAGAGGGAAAGTAACCGTAGACTACGAATCAGTAAATGGTCAGGCTAGAGCTGGAGATGACTATACAGCCACCTCAGGCACACTATCCTTTGAAGAAGGTGAATCGCAGAAGCTGATTATTATCCCGATATTACGTGACACTAGAGACGACCCAAGAGAAACTTTTCGGTTTAAGATCTCAAATCCTATAGGAGGAGCAACGCTAATGAGCCCTTCGGAAGCAATAGTGACGATTCAGTAAAAAACGCTCTGTGAAGAGTATCATCCATAGTATAGTAAAGGTGTGCCGGAGTGGCGGAACTGGTAGACGCGCACGACTCAAAATCGTGTGGGCTCACG
>CAJXJE010000097.1 GCA_913054215.1 uncultured Candidatus Peregrinibacteria bacterium
CGATGTCCAGTATCATGCTTTTCGCATGGACATCCGTAATTTCTGCATCATCGCGCATATTGACCATGGGAAGTCTACCTTGGCCGATCGTATGATCGAGCTGACTGGGACGCTTGAAAAGAGAGAGATGAAGGCGCAGATGCTTGATACGATGGATCTAGAACGCGAACGTGGTATCACCATCAAGCTGCAGCCGGTGCGGATGAAGTTTAATAACACGCAACTCAATCTTATTGATACTCCAGGACACACGGATTTTAGATACGAGGTCAGCAGATCATTGGCTGCATGCGAAGGCGTCATTCTCCTTGTCGATGCTGCACAGGGTATCCAAGCGCAAACACTTGCAGTTTTGTATATGGCAATGGAGCACGACCTTAAAGTTATTCCAGTGCTCAATAAAATCGATCTACCTGCTGCAGATCCAGAGAGAGTGTCTGATGAAGTAGTGAAACTTCTTGGTTGTGACCGAGATGATATTTTGCGGATCTCTGCCAAGGATGGAACAGGAGTAGAGGAGGTACTACAAGCAGTTATTGATAGGATACCGAGCCCTAGTACTAGCGAAAAATCAGTGGTTCCACGTGCGCTGATCTTTGACGCTGTCATGGATACCTACCGAGGTGCTGTTGCATACGTTCGAATGATGGAAGGTTCTATTAAAAAGGGGGATAAGATTCATCTGGTCGGAACAGGTATGGATTTCGAAGCGATAGATGTTGGGCATTTTGCACCAGCGTATGTGTCGGATAACGAGGTGAAAGAAGGAGAGATTGGCTACATTGTAACCGGAGGAAAAGATGTGAATCATGTGCGAACAGGAGATACCATCACGTCAACAATAGGAGTTGATCCACTACCCGGATATAAAGAGGTACAACCGATGGTCTATGCGGGGCTCTATCCAAGTGAGGCAGATGGGTATCCGATGTTGCGTGAATCATTAGAAAAATTGGCGATGAACGACGCTGCACTTGCGTATGATCCAGAGCGAAATGCAGCTCTTGGAAATGGATTTCGCTGTGGGTTCCTCGGGCTTCTGCACATGGAAATTGTTCAGGAGCGACTCGAGAGAGAATATGATTGTGACTTGATTATTACTGCCCCTAGTGTGCGATACGAAGTGCAACTTACGGCAAAAACTCCTGCGGCAATCGTACGGTCGAGTCTTTTAAAAGAAGACGAACCGGATACTGCTATCATTTCGAACCCCGCTGATTTTCCAGATCCTACCTATATCGGGGAAGTTAGAGAGCCGTGGGTAAAACTAGAAGTGGTGTGTCGCTCCGAAGACATTGGTGCTGTGCTAAAGCTCGTGACTGATCGTAGAGGGGTTCATCAATCTATGGAGTACTTGGATGAAGAGCGTGTGGTGATTCATTTTGAGGTGCCATTGCAGGGGATTGTTCTTGATTTCTTTGATAGGCTGAAGAGTTCGACTGCAGGATATGGTTCGATGAGTTACGAGCCAATCGGATATCGAGTGGGAGATCTTGTCAAACTGCAGATTCTACTTTTAGGAGAACCTGCAGATGCTCTTAGTACAATAGTGCACAGATCCGAAGGGCACAGCGTGGGAGGTATCGTCTGCAAGAAGCTCAAAGAAGTGATCCCAAAGGCACAGTATGTTATTCCTATTCAAGCTGCTATCGGGGCTAAGATTGTCGCGCGTGAAACGTTATCTGCTTTCCGTAAAGATGTGACAGCAGGCCTTTATGGAGGAGATGTTTCGCGTAAGCAGAAACAGCTAAAAAAGCAGAAGAAGGGAAAGAAGCGACTCAAGCAAATGGGAAAGGTTACGCTTTCTCAGGATGCATTCTTGAGTGTACTTAAACGAGATTAGTCTTCGGTATCTTCACTTTCATTCTCTGCAGCTTTGAGTATCGCCTTTCTTGCAGAGGCGATAAACGGTTCAAACACGGTTTGTAAGATGCTTGCTGTCAGGGGTTGTAGCTTTTCAAACTTTGTAGATTTCTTACGCTCCTCAAAAAATCTCTGCAGGACAAACGTGGTTAGCTGCAAAACCGAGCCATCAATATTCTTGTCGTCGATCATCAGCTTTGTGAGGATTTGTTCTGGAGCCTGTGAAAGGACCATTTGCATACGGGTGATCCAGTCGATCAGTGCACGATTGGTCTCGGCATCGATCTCCCCAGTTTTAGTGAGTGCCATACTTTCATCCACCGTTTCGTGTGCGTCCTTGTCTGTCATTTCTTTAAGATACTCCGCTACTTCTTTTTGGCTTTCGTCATCAATCAGAGAAATGATGGCGAGAATAAAGATACTCGGGCAGTCACGAGCGACGAGTCGAGAGATTAAGGTAAACAGGTGTGAGTTTTTAGAATCGTTTAAAAATTTCAGGATGACTTTGGCAACTTTGTCGTCCTTCTTCTTACTCTTCTTTTCTTCTTTCTTTGCTTGTGCCATGGCAGCACCGGCTGCCGCAAAGCGCGCCTTTGCGTCATCGCTCAGTTCTTCAGGCCCTCCACCTTGGCCTTCATCTGGCATGCCGACATCGAGTCCACCCATTTCAGACATAAGGCTATCCTATCGGAAAAAATACGAAATCAAAAATCAAAAATCAATTTGAATAGTGTGTGATTTATGCAGCAACCGGCTCTATGTGCACGAAGGTTTCTTTCTCACGCTTACCATTGAATTTCAGAAGGCGCTTCTGGCTGAATGCTACCTTTCCATCGATATCTGCATGGAGAGTCCAGTCTTTACCGACATGCACGTTATTTCCCGCTCTGTACCAGAGTCCTTTTTGACGAATTATAATCTCTCCTGCACGGACCTTTTGGCCGCCAAAGCGCTTCACACCACGGCTTTTTGCGTTTGAATCTCTGCCGTTACTGGTGGAGCCTCCGGCTTTTTTATGTGCCATATCGTGCGTATTTTACGGATTACTGCTCTTATTGCAAGAAATACAGGATTAATAATTGGTTGCGGGGGCTGGATTTGAACCAGCGACCTCGAGGTTATGAGCCTCGCGAGCTACCAGGCTGCTCCACCCCGCGTTGCCGAGGTATTTAAGCAGTATTGCCCTGTATAAGCAAATATAATGAATTTTTTTACTTTATCCACTTTCCTCTTTCCTCTTCTAAAGCCCCATCTTGATCTCTTCGATCTTCTCTCTGTGGAAGAGATAGAGCTTCCAGTGCTCGAGGGTCGGCATTTGACGAAGAAGTTCGAAGTAGGCTGCTTCTTGTTGCTCTGTGGGTGCAAGTGTTGGCTCAGAAAGCACAAAAGGATTTTCGGTATTCTGTGTGATAATGAGTACTTTTTCGCCTGGGCGGACAAGGTTTAAGTTCTCTTTGGCATACTTGTCTTTGTATTGTGTACTCTTAAAGTGCTCTAGATCTCGATATCCTTGATCTATCTGCAGTCTCAATATGGAATTTTGCTCGGAGATTCCCTCCAGTGTCTGCTCGAAAAGGAGGTTTCTATAGAAAGAAAGTGCCAATCCAAAGGCCATAAATCCCACAACAGAAAGACCGATAACAATGGTGAGTTGTTTGGAAAGCGGTTCTAGATGTTGGTAGGACATTACTGTGATTTTAGAGTATTCTATG
>CAJXJE010000098.1 GCA_913054215.1 uncultured Candidatus Peregrinibacteria bacterium
GACTGTAGCTCCTAACGGAAGGCGTAGCCTCCGCGTTACTGGTCGTGTTCGTAATGACACACCACTCGGTGAAAGACTCCGTAACAGAGTCTCTGTAAACGGATATGAATCTGTAGATACTACTATTGTTGGACGAAATATTACAGGACGAGGCCTTGCTGCTCGCAGTAACGTACTGATATCGAAGAATGCTACCCATGGTGAAGTCCGTCCAGGTGAGCGTATTGAATACACCGTATCAGTTGCAAATACCACAAATAATACGCTCTATAACCTTAAAGTACAAGACCGAATGCGCTCAAAGCACATCAGAGTTCTTCATGCTGAAAATGGTCAGATGTCTGGTGATAGTATTACATGGAACATTCCAGTACTTGAACCAGGACAGCACTGGAACGCAGATTATACGGCGCAGATTGATTACAGAGCTCCACATGGAGTAAAGATCGCAAACGTTGTTACCGTAAGTGGAAAAGGTATGAGTACTGTATCACTTCAAGATCGCATGTACGCATCAGAAATTGATGTGATCTCTAACTTGCCACCAACAGGAGCTGCATTTGACATGCTTTTCCTTGGAATGACTGGGTTTGCTGGAGCTGCTCAGACGATGATGCAACGCAGGAAGCTACTCAAGAGAGCCTAAGATCTCTCCCATAAGATCTACGATCAAAGAGAAATTGAGATCGAATGGAATATCGAGAAGCTTTGCGAGGAATGCAACAACGAAGAATGCGAGGAACGCGACGAAGAGTCCAATAATGGAGAATCGGATAGTGTGAACTGCTTTTTTTATTTTCTCTTCGTTTCCTGCAGAGAGAATAAAGGTAATACCTCCGATGATGATGTACACCAAACATAGAATCGATGCGACGATGAGGCCAAGTGCTACGAAGGTAGCGACTATTTCGAGGATACTGGCATTTTCTAGGAGATCTCTTAACATTGAATGAGGGGGGAATAAGCGCTTAAACAGGCTCAAGCACCTTAAGATTAACACGTTTGTCAGCGTTTCCGCCAATAATACGAAGTAGCGTGCGAAGGGCTTTGATGGTTTGGCCACTTTTGCCTATCAGCTTGCCCATATCATTATCGCTAACCGAAACGGTTAGGAGGATACCTAAGTCATCTTCTTGCTGCTGTATTACTAATTGATCTTTATCCTCAATAATCTCCTCAAGAACGTACTTGAGAAATAAAAATCCTGGGTAGTCGGTACTAGTCGTATCATCTGTCATAACAAAAATAGTTTAGGAGTCTGAGTTGCCCTTGTCATCCTCTTCTTTCTTCTCTTCTTCCTTCTTTTCGTCTTCAGCAGGTGCTTTTTCTACAGATTTCTCTTTCTTTTCCTCTTTAGCGGGCTCCTCCTTTGTATCCTGTTTATCTTCTGCAGGAGCTTCCTCTTTCTTCTCTTCCTTAGCAGGAGCAGCAGCTGGTGCCTCCTTTTCCTCTACCTCTTTGCGCTTCTTCTGCTTTGTATATCTCTCGATGTACTTCTCCAGTCCCTTTACACCTTCTCTAGAAAGAAGTCTCGCTACAGTATCGGTAGGGGATGCACCCTTAGAAATCCAGTGCTCTATACGCTCTTTGTCAAATTCGAATACAACAGGATCACGTGTTGGTAGATAATGACCTAGAAATTCGAGCGACTTACCTTTTGCAGCGTTGCTCTTTTCTGTCACCACAAGTCTAAATGTAGGATTGTTCTTATTACCAGTGCGCTGTAGACGTATTCGTAACATAAAGCTCGCAGAGTTTAGGGTCTAAGGAGTGCCTACGCAAGAGAAAGCCTGTAAATTTGCAGTATTACTTCGAGCGAGAGATGATGATATTTTCAATCGAAATGCCCTCATGAGAGTTGAGATATCTCAGTAATGCCTCGGAAGTCATAGAAAGCTCCGCAGAAGCAATAGAATTAGCAGAATAGACTAAGAGCTTTCTGTACTCGTACTTTGCCACACGAAGATACTGGAATTGATCTGGGAAGTTATCTTCGATCCACTCAGTAGCAAGGTACGTGATATAGGAGGCTGCAGCCTCATCTTTGAGGCCACGTCTACTGAGTACCCGAGGAATGAGATGAGATAATCTATCCATGGAGAACGTCTTTGAGTATATCAGAAATGATTTTCGCAGATATTGCCCAGTCATGTTTGCCCTCAAGAGGGTCGCACACTGTAGGAGGATCTTTGAAAGCGGATATCAGATGTTCCTCAGAGAGGCCAATGAGCAGAGCATGCTCACCTGCAATTTCTGGAATGGCAGAGACATCGGAGGCTATGACTGGACGTCCACAAGCACGAGCTTCTAAAATAGGAAGACAAAACCCCTCGTAGGCAGATGCTGTGACAAAGCAGCCGGCAGCTGAGTACAGAGCAGGAAGTTCATCATTATCTACGCCAAGTAGTATGCGTACCCCATCACACATCTGCAGTTGATCAACTTCCTTTCCATTGCTTACAATAATCAAGGGCTCACTTACTCCAGACTTTGCATAGGCATCAATGAGCATCTGTACATTCTTGTGTTGCTTAGCAGTTCCTACGTACAGGAAATACCCAGGCTTCAGGTCATAGAAATCTAACACAGTCGAGTTACTTGTAGGAACAAATGAGGCATCAAAACCCTCTGTCACCACAGTCGTTTTGTCAGAAAGTAACTCACCATATAGAGATACCAATTCACGCTGAGTAAAATTACTGACTGCAATAATGTGCTTAGCATTTGTGACAGCATTCTTAAAAACTAGTCGATAGGCTAGTCGCTTGATAAAAGATGCAGCATTGGGATATCGATGTAATATTAAATCATGAACGGTAATGACAGTTTTCACGGGGCAAAAAAGGGGGATATTAAAATGGGGGCTGTAGAGGAGTTCAGCTGTTGATTTTCGAATAATTTTTGGAAAGAATAGCTGCTCTTTTACAGAGTAATGGGGGAAGTTTGCTAGATGTACTTCAAAATTCTTTGAGTTTATTTCATTAAGCCACTGCTCATCTACAGATCGTACAAATAAGACGAAACTGTCCTGTGAGGTACTCACGAGGTTGCTGACTATATTACGTGTATAGGTACCAAGACCCACAGACAGAGAAGCAAACCGACAATCAATTCCAATAAGTGCCATCTACCGTATGATACCCGCATGAAGGTCGAAGAAGCACTGAAGTCATCGGGAATTGACAGATTGGATGCAGAGGTCATTCTTGCAAGCACTATGAGGAAATCTCGTGAATGGCTTATGGCACATCCTGATGATGATGTTGAGATTTCTACATTTCAAAAGATGGTAGATCGCAGAAAAAAGAATGAGCCTGTCTCTTACATCGTGGAAAATCAAGAGTTTTATGGACGTGACTTCTATGTGGATAACCGAGTTCTGATTCCAAGATCTTCTACAGAGAGACTCGTTGACCTCGCATTAGACTTTTTAGAAGACGGAGAGGATCGCATACGAGAACTTGATACCAAAGTCGTTGGTGTTGCCAGAAAGTATGGCAATCTATCAGACGTCCGTACTCTCGTAGATGTTTGTACTGGTAGTGGGTGTATCGCCATT
>CAJXJE010000099.1 GCA_913054215.1 uncultured Candidatus Peregrinibacteria bacterium
AGTTTTACACCCAGAACGGTAGCGTTTGCAACCTCACTCTTAAACTCACTTTCTCTAGGACCTTCTAGTGCAGTCACAGCGAAGAAGTATGTCGTGCCAGGACGCAATCCTGCAACGGTAGCTGCTGCTGTTGGTCTGTCAGTATCCAGTGTGTAGATAAATTCGTCTGGTGCGGTACCGACGTAGATGCGGTACGCATCGATTTCATCATCAGTGACAGGGTCCCAACTCAGTGCGATAGCATTAATCTGCGCTTCGGCCCTTACACTTAGTACTTGAGGCAAGCCCCGGAGTCCTACCGATAGTGTACCAGTACTCTGGGCAGAATTACCAAGAGCATCGACAGCGGTGACTACAGCGTCAAACGATCCTGCAGATGGTACCGTAAGTAGCATTTGGTATTTACCGCTGCTTGGGTCTGTGTTTTGTAGCTCGTATGTTTTCTCATTGAACACCATAGAAATCTCTGCCAATCCTGGTTCTGATTCCACAACTACCAGCACGTCTGTTTCCTCAATGGGGTCTTCTGGTGTGAAGGAAATACTGCGGATCTCTGGAGGGATAATATCAATAGAGAATACAACTTCCGCTTTGTTTGATGGTGAGTTCTTATCTTCTACTGAGATTGTGTGTTCTACATGGGACTTATCAAGGCTGATGGGGATAGAGAAGTTTCCTTCACGATCGGTTTCACCTTCGACTTCCTCTGCTCCACCTTTGATCACAATGTTGATGAATGCAGGTCCAGTTCCTTCCACGACTATTTCTGTCTCATTCGTGAGAATGCCATTTCGCGGAGAGGCGATAGATATTTTTTGTGCTGATTGCTGCAGCACTTCTTTGGGAATGACGTCTACGTCCAGCTGTCCCAGTGCAAGACTTAAGTCTGATGGAATCTCATCAGCACTATCTGTCAGAATCATTTTATGACGACCTACACCTGCAAATTTGAGTCCGAGTGTAAACATCTTGCGTGCCTCATCTTCAAATCGGAAGTTGTATACACCGAATGCAGGAAGGGTAGCTCCTGGATCTGTCGATGCGAGGTAGACCGTTCCGTCGAAGTCTAGGTAAGGATTGCCGAATTGATCTCGTGCGGTAAGCAGCATGCTTTCTGCTTTCTGTTGTTCCATGTCTATTACGTTGACGATGCTACCGTCAGCGGCTTGCTCCTGTCGTGGTGTCTTTCCGATAACCGAAATTTCAATATAATCAAAGCGTGGTGCTTCCGAGAGCTGAGCTCGAAACTGCGATCTACCACTTAGTAAACTGGCAGAGTAGGGATTACCACGGAAAAACTGTTGCTGGGAAGCAGGGGCTGAGTATGCCACTGGTCCACCAACGCCTCCACGGAAATCACCAGCAGCAATCTCTAGAGCGCTTTGGAGGGTCTGTCCGGAAATCAAATCGATAGCACGGAAAGAAATGTGCCCAGGAGCCGAAGCGCGAACGAGGAATTGCTGTTCGCCGTACATATCTGTCTCGCGGGCGAGTGCTTGGACTAGATCATCCGTTCTACTGGAGATGAGTTCTACACTTCGTCCGGCAAGAGCATTACCAAAACGATCAGTGAGAACAACGGTGATCGTCATCTGCTCACCGACATCAATCGCAGTCTTTGGAGCATCTATAAAACTAGCAAGGAGATCGACACTATCCGGATACACCGTGAGTGTGTCTTGTACTGATCCTCCTACGGTCAGTTCGTATAGTCCTGCTACCTGTAAATCGTTTCCGGGTATCCATGTATGCGCTTTACCTTCGTCTCCAACATTGAGCGTGTACGAAAAGCTATCTCCTAAAGGAGAGCTGATCGTTAGCTGCGTTTGACTTCCTGGAGGAAGATCTGCAATCACCACCTCTGTTGCGAGCCCTGCAACCGTATCGAGTGCATCAATAGTTGCTGCTTGCAATCCAACAGGAAGTAGCAACAGTAGGCTAAAGAGAAGGGTGTGTGTTTGTTTTTGCATAAATCATAGTATTCTACCATTATTTGCAGTTTTGCTCAATTCTAAGGGTATTTCTATGCCCAACTTTAGCGTTTTGTCCACTTGGATATTAAAAGAGTTGGCTTTGCTAGTTTATGCTATGACTCGTGATAAAACGTCTCCTTCTGATCTCCGCATGCTTCCTCCTCGTTTCTTGTGGTGGTGGCTCTAAAAAAGGCGTTGCCTGTGACCAAAATTACTGGGATGGAGAGGTGGGCACCTGTCTTCCAGCTAATTGGGATATTTTGAATGCAGAGACGCTGCGTCAGCGTGGTGTTCCTGAGGAAACTATTGCTGCTTTTCAGTCTTCGCAGTCGTTCTCTGGACAGTTTCCGACAGTCGCGGTTACGCGTGAGAGGCTTGCGAATGTAGTAGACGCAAAGATGTATAGCGATGCAAGCATCCGTTCGGTTCAAGTCTTAGATGGATATGAGCATATTGATACGCGAGATATTACAATCGATGATGCCAAAATCAGTTTGCACGTCTTTACGGGTCAGCCGATAGAAGGGGAGCCTCGGAGGAGGTTTTATCAAGTCAGTACGACGGTAGGGGATACGGGATACACCGTGACTGCTGTGTCTCCTGTCTCTATTAACAAAGAACTCGAGGAGCAATTACTCCTAATACTCGGACAGGTAACGTTTAAAGAGCAGGTAGAGGAGGAGTAAGAAATGGAGGTGCCGGCGAGATTCGAACCCGCGCATGGGGGTTTTGCAGACCCCTGCCTTACCACTTGGCTACGGCACCATGGCCGCAATACTACCAAAAAACTTAGCCGAACGTCAGCAACTCTGGTGCGAAAATCAGAAGGAGTCCCAAGCAGTACATCAGGATTCCTCCGAAGATCAGTGTAAATCGGCGATACTTTGTGGTCATACCTGTTACGCGCAATGTGTAGATCGCGATAGCAAAGATAATCAGATCATCGATCATATACATCAGAATGAAGAGACCGATGTATCCATAGCGTGCGAGGTTGGTGATGTCATTGAATGCGAGGATCTGTGTGAACACAGCAGGCAATCCTGCGGTACATACCAGCTCGATCATATTTACCGAGATGGCGAGGATCGACACACCAAGAATCAGTGCAGGCCATTGCGTGATCTCCATAATCGATTTCATCTTGGCAATCGTCTTCTGGCGCGCAGAGAAATTTCGGACGCTGCATTGGTTCGGGTCTTTTCCTATGGCTTCATACAGATAGAATGCCCCACCTCCTATGGCGACGATTCCTATCACTTTCTGTACCCAGAAGTTGTACCCAATCATCAGGAATACATTCAGCCACGCTGCGATGAAGAGGTAATACACCGCACCGGAAATGAACAAGAATGTTCCACCAATGATCCATACCTTCTTCATGTCGTGTGTGTTGATCAGCAGTGTCAGCAATGTAATAAGCACCCACATCGCACATGGGTTGAATCCATCCAGGAACCCAAGCAAGATCGAAAGTGCCGGTAAGCTCATTAACGTGAGGTCGGTCTTTCCGATAAACCACAGGTCCAACGTGTACTTATCG
>CAJXJE010000100.1 GCA_913054215.1 uncultured Candidatus Peregrinibacteria bacterium
CGGTACTTCTTGAAGGTCTGATGCACAGAATAATAAATTCATCTCCAGGTGGTTCTCCTATCGTAAGTTTGGCAAATGGATTCATATCTGCAGAGTTGCCACTCGGAATAGAAATGATGTACTTCGTCTGCCCAACAGAGACGACTTCCTTTAAGAAAGACTCAAGACACCGTGGACCTGTGGAGTTTGGATTACAACAGAACATCGGACTTCCTGCATCACACTCATTCCCTGTCTGACCAGAGGCAGAGTTACAAGCGAACGCCATTTGACATGAATGACCAGAAGGGCACGGAGGGAATCGAGGATTGCATTGTCGACAATTTGAGCTGCAGATTTCTGCATCGGAGCAACCTTCGTTATCTTTTGTGTCACAGGCTTCATTAGCTAGCTCATCAATGACACCATTTCCGCAAAACTGACTTGCGTAGTAGCAGGCAAATCGATCTGAAAGGGTAGAGTCTATTACTCCACAAATCTTAGTCAGTCCACACGATGATGGAGGATTCTGTATACATGTTCTGGTTGTTCTATTACATCTACCGTTTGGTGTGCATTCATCGGGACCATCAGGGCAATCGGCATCGATTCTACAGCTTCCATCGGTAGGCCCACCTTCTGCTGTAGTTCGACAACAATAGTGCTCCTCTAATCCGGGGAGTGTTGAAATTAGGCAGGATTGTGTACCTGTCAATACGCCACCAGCAGCGCCACATAAACTAGCTGTAGTGCACTGCTGTCCTGCAGCACAGACTGGCACAACCTCAAACGGACTACATAGTGAGCATTCTGCGAGACAATAATACTGCCTATCCCTAGGACAACCCGACATGGCAAATAGACTATTTGGAAACTTTTCACATACTTCACCGTGTTGCGGTTCGAATACACCATTCCCACATATATCACTTCGGTCGACGCAGCCCGTAGGTCCGCCAGGATTATTAAGGACACAAATTTGCCCCGGACAAGGGCGGTTAATAAATCCTGCAGCAGGAGCACAACGATTATCAACTCTACAGTAGCCAGTGGTTCCACATGGAGGTACGGGGCATTGAGAATCAGAAGTGCAACGATCTCCTGCATTTAATTTACCTCTTGGTGCTTTGGATGCTTGTGGATCAGGAGGAAGCTCTTGGTTACGTGGACCTTTTACCGATCGACTAGAGTCTGGTGGTTCTTGTGTGTCGTCATTATCGGGTTGCGGTGGAGCCTTGGTACCGGGCGGATAGAAGTTCGGATTTTTGCCACATCCTTTTTTACAATAGTACTTAGCCAATTCTATATTTGTACTGCGTTCAGCCGCTTTCTCTAAACAAAACCTATTACATTTGGTGTAGGTGCGCTCTTTGCTCTGCAATTGCTGAGGGGCATCCAAAGGGTCAGTTGAATCCGAAGCATTCAATCGTCCACTATCTCCTCCGCTATCTCCTCCATCATCACTTTCTTTTGTAGGCGCGCAATATCCAAAGATCTGTGGATTACCAGTATCACATCCAGGTGCAACTTCGTACACAATTTGTGGGCTCCCAGCTGCAAACCATGCACGACCGGTGTAACACTTGTACTTCTTGCCGTGCTGCTGCTCATATCGGTTACAATCAATATACTTCGTACCTCCTACTCCACTACATTTCCGTCTGCAAATTAATGGCGCTTGATGTGCTGGAGCCTTGATGGTGTTAAGACAATACTGGTAGCACGCTTGAAAGGATCCCTTGTCGCCAGAACCAGAGTTTTGTCTTTGGGGAACAGGTGTGGATTGAGGTGGCAGGGGAGGTGGAACAGGATCCGGACGCCAGGTTGGCTGCTGGATCCGCAGCACTGGACTTTGAAATCTGGTCGCACTACAAATCTCTGAGCACCTGATCTGCATCGCCTTCTTCAGACTCTGTGTAATGTTGGGGTTAGAGGTGCAACGGGCATAGCAGACTGCACTTGTAGACTGCGCCTGCAACTCACTACTCCAAGAAATCGCAACGACTCCAACGAGAGTTGTGACAAAGAGGGCTAGGTACTGAGAAGGTTTTATAGGCAAGGTTCCCTTATTGTACTCAGTGTGGAACGTAAAAGTGGAATGACAAATGCGAACATGTTGTATAGTTCTATGCAGTAAAAACACACCGACCCCCTCAAGAGGGAGGGAGTCGGCTTTATAACGACCTACGCAGGAATAAAATAAATTGCGCAGATCAGATGGACTCTATAACTCTTTTTTCGCTACACAAGAGGTTTTCCGAGAAGAAAACAAAAACTGTTGTAATGTTGAACAACAGTCTTATAATGTATCTCCTATGGGAACAGCAGCTACGTAGCATCCACCACCATCTCTCTTTCAAACGCCTTGTCGTAAAAGTAGAAATAGAGGACTGCCATTGCATCGATATCTTTATCACTCGTATTGTTATACACCGCGCGATACTCATATTCGTGATCGAGGTAGAACGCAATACCCTCGGAACTCGAATAGCTCGTCATGTTCTGTACATAGTAAAAGTTGGGGTTCTGTAGTGCGTAGCTGGTAAACAGCAATTCGTTTGTCGTGAGATCTGTAATCTCAACAAGTTCTCCGTACGGATGCAAATGGCCGACCATCATATGAACCGTCGTATTAAACGGCACGATATCCGTTCCCATCAGTTGATACTTATATTCATGTCTACCAGGAGTGACGTAGAAGTGATTGGTCCCCTTAAGGTCATTACCGATATTGCGAAGATTTGCCTGCTTACTGGCATGACGACCCGTAGAGAACTCTTCATCCATCTTTACGAAGTACGCGGAATGTGTACCCTCGGTTTCGAAGGTATCTTCGGATAAGGGAAGAGTGATATCGATAGCAGACTTTCCGAGTGCGCGCATTTGGCCATTGGTATCTTTGTCACGGACGTACGAAATACGCGTTTTGATGCGCATATCAAACGGCTCGATATCAGGTTCCAAATTAAACGCCATCGTTACGAGTTCAAACTTTTCGTCGGTATAGAGAGGAAAACCAAAACCTTCGGGTAAAGGAAGATCGAGTTGACCTTGAATGCCCGTAAAAACTTTGCGCGGCAGTGTGCGACTACGATGAAAGCGTTGCTCATTGACTGCAGAGAACTCTTGCATGTCATCAAAGAAGAATTGTCCATGGCAAAAGTTTTTACCACTGGCCTCTTCTTTACCATCAGCATCAAGCACAATAAAATCGATGTTCTTGATCCAAACGGCCTCTGGCGTTCCGCCTTCCTCGAGTTGAGCAGTAAACTTATCGTAGGGCCCAGTCATGGAGCCGTAGATTCTATCAATCGTCAGTTTCTTGCTGATATATTCTTTCGTCAAGACCTCAGCACCTTGCTCTAAAGCTATGGGAGCAACAGTGCTTTGAAACTGAATAACAGACGTACTGCTGAGTGCTAAAAATCCAAGCACAAGAAGGAGGCCAATCCCGACAATTGCGTGTCTCATAGGGAGATACTAACAG
>CAJXJE010000101.1 GCA_913054215.1 uncultured Candidatus Peregrinibacteria bacterium
GTGGGCAGCTGCACGCAAGGACGCTCTTTCGAGCTTCTTCTTTTTCGCTTCCCTCTGGGCATATCTCAAAATGGATTCCGATAAAAAATGGTACCGCGTAGCTATTGCTCTCTTCGGTCTTGGCCTGCTGTCTAAAGTATCTATCGTTATTCTTCCGTTTATTCTCCTGTGCACCGATGTGTTACGTGATAAAACAAAAGGAAGCTTAAGACGTACCGTACCGTTTTTTGGACTATCGCTACTCTTTGGCATCGTTGCACTCCTTGGAAAACAAACGCAATTTTCTGAACTGACACTTTTAGACCTTGCTCTGCTGTGGTGTAAAAGTGTCACCTTCGCTCTGTGGAAATTTGTATGGCCCAGTGGTCTCAATATTGTCTACGATCAATTCACACCTATTACGATGGTTCGTGCTGAGTTTTACTTGGCTGTGGCCCTAGTGCTGTTACTCCTCACTATTTCTGTACTGATGCGGAAAAAACAGAAAATTGTCCCTGTGTGCATAACATGGTTTTTGATTTGTATGCTGCCAACCATGGCAACATTTTGGAAGAACGGAATAGTATTTTACGCCTCAGATCGATACAGCTACATCGCAATGGTCGGGCTGTGTTTGTTGGTGATGACATATGCCGCACCATACCTTCAACGATACAAAGCTGTAGGAGCCGTATTTGTTTTGATCTTTGCAGCACTAACTATGCGACAAGCACTGACTTGGAAAGATACCGGTACAACGTACGGGCGTGCAGTAGAGATGAACCCTCGACCGATATTGCCACTGAACAATCTTGGCACGTATTATGCGGAACTTGGGGACTTCGTCACTGCACGGGAACATTACGATAAAGCACTCGCACTAGATCAACGTATTCCGCAAACTCTTGCCAATATCGCCAAGCTACTACGCAAGGAAGGAAAGCGTACAGAAGCTGCGGAATGGTTTGAACGAAGTATAAAGATGATCCCCGAGGAACGCATGCTTCTGGAAGAAGACGTCGTCGGCTATTTCTTTTTGGGAGAGTACCACGAACAAAACGGTGACATCGAAAAAGCAATTGGGATGTTCGAGGCTGCCGCACTCCGTGCACCGCAGTATCCTATCCCGCATGTAAACCTCGGTATCATGTATCAAAAATATCGCAGGCTCGAGGAGGCGAAGATTGCACTGAGCGCTGCGGTGAGCATTGATGGGAAATTGCTGGATGCAAGATACCGTTTAGCTGCAGTTCAAGCGGAAACTGGGGACTTTACAGCCGCAATAGAGAACCTGGAATACGTGGTAAAAAAGGATGCTGATTATGAGCAAGCGGCTCTGCATTTAAAGAAGCTTAAGGAGATGGCTAGAGGGTCTTAAATAGTGCAGCTTCTCTATACAAGAGTCCTTTAAAGTTACTACTATGTGCCTCTGTACCTCTGTGTTTTTTCTTGATTGCCCTCAGTGCAGCTCGCACATTTTGACCGTTATGAAAGAGTTCCTGTCCAAGTAAAAATGGAACACTCGATACTGGATTTTCTGCACCGATCATAATCTTTCGTACGCGCTGCCAATCATCTTCGTCGCATCCCTCTTCTTCTATTGTGCGCAAGAGTCTGGTCCCACGGGTAGGTGTAATTCCCGACGTGCGTTTGGTAAAGAAATCAATGAGGTTTGCCTCCACCGAAGCTATGTGTGTGCAGAGCACTCGTGCCATTGGAGTAGTAAATGGCTTACCTTGGGCAAACTTTTGACACCCTACCATGAGCTGATCTGGAAAACGTCTGTACCAATCTCGTATCACTTCACAGCCTTTGGTCAGAGGTGTCTCTGGCACGGCCTTCGCCATCAGACGTGCACAAGGCAGTGGTGGCACAAAATTTCCAGCTGCCATATCTTGTACCAGATCTCCTGGCAACCAATCGGAGTCGTTGCGTGCGTCATTGCGCATTTTGTCTGAGACCATTGCAGCTCCCCCACCGCGCATTCCTGTTACGCAATTTTTCGCCATTTGACGTACCGTTGCAAACTCTTTCAGGTCTTCTGGGAAATCATCAAATTTTTCTATGGCCTCAAGTACTCGATCTTTTTCCTTTGCTATAGCCTCTTCGAGGATGGGGGAAATTTTCTCAAACGTTACACGTGGATCGGTAATTTCTTGTCGCTCTACCTTTTGAATAACATCTGTTTCGAATTTTCGTAGTTTCGTTGGGTTCTTGCGATCCTTCACCGGAGCGAAGCGTAATGCCAAGTCTTTCGTTGTCACGTTAGCAAGTTCACGTAGTAGGCGCATATGCATACCATCGCCATGCAGCTTTTCCCCCTGACGCTTGTAATAGCGTTCTCTCTCTATCTCATAGAGCATCCTGAGTTCTTGGTAATGATCTTCGTCACGTGCAAGAACACGCAATAGTCCTTCTATCGCCACCTGACCACTTTGTCTGTTAAAGAGCATGATTGTTCTGATGACGGCTTCTGGCCTGTCTCTCTGCTCGCGTTCATCCTCTCTTTTTTGCCGTCTGTCCTCATCAATCTTTAGTCCGAGAATATCGGCAACATTCCTCGTGTTATATCCATGCCCCGCCATAGCAGCCACAGATTCGTTTGGGAAACTGTAGCGTTCACACTCTGTCTCATATGCTGCCTGCCAATCTTTCTTAAACTGTTTTCGCTTTCCAGATGGTATTAACTTGGCAGCGACATGCTCAATATCTTCCCAATCAACAAGTTCTGTCTGTACCAGACGTGATGAAGGAAGAGGATCGATGCCATAGACCGTACTAAGCGCTTCTGCGGTGAGAGTCATGGGTTTTACCGGCTTATCTTTGTCTTCTGTGTCATCCCACTGCCAATGGGTTGCCAGATCCATTTCCATCGCCGTCAGGAGTTGCCCTAGCGGTTCTTCGACATCTAATGATCGATATAGAGTCCTTCTCGCTGATGTCCAGATCCCTACTCCTTCCTCTGTACGGAGCGTATTCATCTTCTTGTCTACTCCCGTATCACCCGGGTATGCGGCATCGACCACTTCGAAAATCTCACATGCCTTTGGAAGAGTTCCATCATAACCACGGGAGTGCGCGTCGTCCCATATCCCTTTTCTCCTCTCTAACATTTCTGGATGTCCGATGTCATACCCTATGCGATGGTAGTAGGCGATCATATCGGTAAGGTCAAAAGCAGGGGCTTCTCCTTTTCGCACATTGTCTATCACATTAAGTAGTGTGATGGGCTTTTCGTACGCGTTACCCTCACCCGGGTTTTCCTGTTCGAAATAACGAGGCATAGTAAGAAGATCCAATATCTGCTCACGAATTCCCCGCGAAATACCCCTCGTCTCTAAAAACTCAAGCAAGTACTCATAGGTGTGAAACTGTATCTGTCTATCACC
>CAJXJE010000102.1 GCA_913054215.1 uncultured Candidatus Peregrinibacteria bacterium
TCATTCTCGTTTGCGATTGTGATGTTATTTGCAAGTTTTGCTCTTTCAACACGTGTGTACAGTTTGGTAACATTAGCCTCGGCAGGGAGCATTTTTTTTAGCATATCCTGACGCGCTGCAGTTCCAGGGTCTATTCCTTTAAGTGCAATGTTCATTTCATTGAGCTTCGCACCTTCTTCTTTTGTTACTTTTTTAAGACTTAGAAAATCATCAACTTCTGGCATGGGGATTCGCGCCTCATTGCGTGCGATTTCTTGCATAGCATTGTCTGGTATCTCTGCATTTTTGGATTTACTGAAAATTCCCATAAGTATGTAGTTAGAATTTAAAGACATCGTGGTGCTTTTCTATTTGCTGCTTACTTTGCCACAACTGTTCCACCATCGTCTGTAGCTGTGGTGATTCTGCAGGAGTCTCTGCGGATTCCATGAACTGCGCGATAAGACCAAGCTGCTGTGTGACATTCATTAACATGATGTCAGTCTTTTCTTTCCAGCTTTCGTCGAGTCCGTCGTACACATCCATATTCAGTAGTGACTTAGCGTCATCGGGGTTGATCTCTCCATCGTCGAGTAATTTCTTGAGGGTCTTTAAAAAGTCCCGGTGCTCCTTTCTGATACTTCCAGAAACTGGTGTACCGGCTTTCTTCTGATCTGCGTGTGTGAGATCTTTTGCGTTTGCCACCTTCGAATAAAAATCGGTCATATCTAAGTCTAACTATACCAAGATTTTACAAAAAAGTCCTACCGATAAAGGGAGGACTTATTGAGAAGCAGTGATTTTATACTCCAAGGTCACCACCTTCTTTAGAAGGCTCTGCAGCTTCAGCTGCTCCTGGCGCATCTGCACTTAAATCTCCGCCACAAGTACATGGGTCTGCGTTGCATTTTCCACAAGTATCCATAGGAATAGGGGGGTAAGGATTAATATGTGTTTACTGTAACGAAAAGAGGCAAATTCCGGAATTGCAGAAAAGTGTATTATATAGTATAATACTATAGTAAATATACACATGCATTCACCTATAGCAACGTTTAAGGCTTTTGCTCATCAGCATGATGATCTCCCTGCGTTTCACGCAGCCTTCTTAGTCCTTGCGTTTATCACAGCAGGGCTCTTAAACCTCGGGGCATTTGGACTACTGGTTATTGCCCATATGTCGCTTGATGTTGTGAAGTATCGCGAGCGTCATCACTATAGCTGGAAGCAGACAGCCGAAGGTGTTATTCGCGAAAGTCTCGTTGATGTCACACTACTTATGGTGGGTCTTGTCTTCTCGGTGTATTTGCATCACGGTGTAGGAGTGGCCAGTGTCGCAGGTCTTATGCGTGCAGAAGTGAGTGTGCTGCGTATGGCTGCGATGCTTGTTCCTAAAGTCAAGATTCTCCATCACTTCTTAAAAGTAGTGTCACACCTACATCACTACCTAGAGCAGGTGCACCCACGTCACAGACAGGGGTGGTCTGGGCTCGATTACCTCTGTTTCTATTTCCTTGGGCTTTGTGCATTCCTTCTGATCTTCGCTGCTCCTCTGATGCATGTGGAGTGGACGCTTATTGGAGAGATTCTCACTGAGGAATTGATTCCGTGGAGGATGTAGTTGTAGTATCGCTCCATGTCCGAAAAAAACCTCGTTCTGTATCGAAATCTCACTCATCGAGGTGATGATAATGCTATTTCTTGGAAGGCACATCCGTCTTTTCCAGATCTCGGACAGATAGGTCAGGGAAAGTTTGATAATAATCTTTTAGCGACTATCGTTTCTGCCCACAGAGGAGGCTATGTTGTAGAGTATGCTGAACATGATGCAGCACAAGGTATTGTTGAAGTTAGTCGCTATGTTCGTAGTACTATTGAAGCTGCATTAGCAGCCTCTTGAGAGTCTACGTAGGGAACAGCTCTTGTTCAATTACCTTCGCTTCTGCAAACCAGATCTCGCCTTCTTTGGTTTTTTCGCCGCTTGTGTATCTGGCACGGAAATCCGCAAACCGTTCTTCGAGTGTTACGACTTCATCTAATTTTACGCGTTTATCTGTATAGAACAGCAGTTTTTGCTCGATAGTTGATCTGTCTGGAGAGGGGAGTTGCAACCCATGAACTTTTACAATCGCTGCGAGTTCTGGGTACCCGTGATTACAGAGAAAATCTGCACAGGATGGTTCATGGCGTTGGCCTTTATACTTGGTTTTCCACTCTTGCCACTCGGCAGGTTCTACAGGGTCGTCAGCTCCATGGCCTGCTCCCGGGACAAAATCGACAAACCGTAAGAGGTCATGAGCAAGGGCTGCTGCTTTCAATGTCTTCAGCCGAATGATCACTCCACGATCTAGTAGCGTATTTCCTAACTCCTGTGAGAAGTTTGCGACTGCATCACAATGTCTGCAGATGCGTTCGGGGAGTGCCACTTCTTTGCGCCAGGCAAGGATCTCAGACTCCTGCGGTAGAGGTATGTCATCAAAATCTACCGTAAGCATCCGCCCTGTATCTTTCTCTTCGAGCAAAATCAAGATATCAGGCTTTACGGTGGATCGTTCAATCCACTCGATACAGCGAATACCCTCGTGGTCATCGGACCCATGAAGAAACGCATCTGATTTTCCCTCGTCGAGTCGATACAGATCGATATGTAACACTTCTCCGTGGGTACTGTGGTACCGCTGCTCCAGGGCATATGTTGGACTCGTCACCATATCCTTAACACCAAGCCCCTCAAAAAACCCCTGCAAGAACGTTGTCTTGCCGCTGCCGAGCTCTCCGGTGAATCCTATCGTTATATCAGTGCGGTAGAGCGTCGAGGCCAGCGAGATCCCTGCCAAATGGGTGAATTTCGCATCAGGAAGCCATATAGAGCATGTATCAGGCATTGTCAAAAGTGGCAAAAAGTGTTAAAATATATATGTATACAAATACGTATGAAAGGGCTTAATACTAACAAAAAAGTGGGATTCAGGCATAACTCCTTGCACACCAAAAAGGAGCCTCATCCGCTGTTTTACTTGAAACAGAGAGCATCGTTTTGGGTAGCGTCTCTGTCGCTCTTTACGTTTCTGGTGGGGAATATGATGGGGCAGCATGGGTGGTATGGGTTCTGGGCGTCGGTACTGGGTCAGGAAGATTTTAGCGCCATTGCGTATGTAGGAACAGTCTCTCCGCTAGAGACTGTGGTGAATTATGGTTGTTGGTCGAGCTTTGGTGGAAACTATAAAGTCCACACGTTCCGCCAGTCACCAGCAAAATGTCACTCAGAAATACCACAGTATACAACAAACGTACAGCGAAACAGTATCTTCTCGATGCAATACATGAGTAGCTATGCTTTAACGACCGAGGGTTCTGGCACACACTCCGGTATT
>CAJXJE010000103.1 GCA_913054215.1 uncultured Candidatus Peregrinibacteria bacterium
ATGACGCAGCTTGCCATTTGGGTATTTGGATCCTTCACCTCCACCAACGTTGGTAAACACGCCCTGGCCTTTACTGAGTATATGGTGAATATCTGCAACCATACAACCGGAATACCGTAACGTTTTTTCTTCGTCCTGCCATTTAATAAGCGCTTTCTTATACCCTTCATTTGTCGTGATTGCTCGAAGGTTTCCTGGACTATAGTTCTTAGCATCATCTCCAACCCCAAGGTGATCTCTTAAGAGTACAAACTCACCGACATCATTCAGAATGAACTCGTGGACACCCTTCCCATCACCCAATGAATAGACCAGAAGTGTGCGAGGACCATACAATACATACAATGCTGCTACTTGCTCTCGAGGAGTTGCACCTATGACATCACTACCTTTATAGATGCCAAAGATAGACCCGACAGAAAAGTTTGCATCAACAAGAGAACTTCCATCGAGTGGGTCAAAGACGACAGAGTAGGCACCATTTGGATTAAGTTCTACGATATCTGGCTGTTCCTCAGAAATATAGCAACAGACTAATCCTGATTCACAGAGAAAATCTCGGATTTGACTATCTGCAAGCACATCAAGATCGAGTTGCTCCTCACCGAAATTATTTTTTGTACCAGCAAGTCCAGCTTCTGTAGTTTGAATGGCGTAGCTGATGTATTTGCATGCTCTACTTATATCAACGATCAAATGACGCAAATCATCATCAGCCTTACTATGATTGATAAGGTGCCAGTTGAGGTTTGGCTTACTTGGTGCCGGACAGGAGCTTGCTTTTCCCATTACTTCATCAAAGAAATAACCATATGCAAAAGCTCTGTGACTCGCATCGCATACCCCCACTCATTGTCATACCAGGCGACGAGCTGCACCGTTTTTCCTTCGATAACTTTCGTAAACGTAGAATCGACAATCGAGGAATGTGGATCTGTTTGAAAATCGATAGAGACACATTGCTCATCACAAACAGAAAGAATGCCCTTGAGGTCCCCTTGAGCAGCTTTTTTTAGAACAGAATTCACCTCTTCTGCTGTCGTATCTTTTTTGAGAACAAACGCCATGTACGAACAACTTACTGTAGGGACGGGTACACGAAATGCCATACCATCAATCTTGCCTGCAAGTTCTGGAAATATTTTTGCACACGCCTTAACAGCCCCTGTCTTTGTTGGAATAAGCGACATTGTTGCAGCACGTGCTCGACGAAGGTCATTACCTTCTACTTTATTGTCTAAGAGATTTTGAGAAGCAGTGAACGCATGTACAGAGTTGACTAGAAGATTTGCGACTCCAAAATTCTTATGCAGTACTTTAATCACTGGAGCAATACAGTTCGTCGTACAAGATGCATTCGAAATGATCGACATATCACCAGTGAGACTTTCATCGTTTACACCGAGTACAAACGAAGGGGTGTCATCCTTCATGGGAGCCGTAACAATTACCCTAGATGCACCTGCATCAATGTGACCTTGCGCCGTCTCTGAGGTCCTAAAGTGACCAGTGGATTCAATGACGATATCCACGCCGAGCTCTTTCCATGGGCATTTTTTAGGGTCTCTTTCCTTCACAATACGAACATCTTTGCCGTTCACAATCATCGTATTCTCATCTTTCACCTCCACGGTTCCCTTAAATCTGCCATGCAGACTATCAAACTTCAGCAAATACGCGCGCATTTCAGACGTAGAAGAGGCATTGACTCCAACAACCTCTACAGAGTCGCAGTAGTGCTCTAGGAGCTGTCTGTGCACATTGCGTCCAATTCGACCGTAACCATTAATGGCAATACGTTTCATAGGTGCACCAATAATACGCAATCTACGGTCGTATGCAACCAATTCAACTACCCAAATATACCAACCACTATTCCGACAAACGCCATAAACGAACCAACAATCCAGAGCCGCATAGTCACTTTGCTCTCCCCCCACTCTAATGCTTCGAAATGGTGGTGAATGGGAGCTGCCTTAAAAACCTTCTTGCCTCCACGGAACTTCTTACTTGTAAGTTGAATAATGACTGATAGCATCTCGATAACAAAAATAAATCCTGCAAACGGCAATATCAACATTTGATCTGTCATCATCGCAATAGCCCCAAGAGTTCCACCAAGAGCAAGCGAGCCCGTATCTCCCATAAAAAAGAGCGCAGGTGGAACGTTGTGCCAGAGGAATGCAGCAATAGCACCTACTACAACGAAGCAAAACGCAGCAAGCACATCAAGCCCTTCGACAAATCCAAGAAGTCCAAAGGAGCCAAAGGCAATTATCAGAAGTCCGCCAGCCAGTCCATCAAGACCATCGGTGACATTCACTGCATTTGCGGTCCCGACAATGATAAACATGAAAATAGGAATATAAAGAAGTCCAACATTCCAAGGGCCAGAGAAGGGGATATAAATCTGGTCGTATCCGAGTTTAAAGTAGAACCACAATGCAGCGATACCACTGATAAGTAAGAGAGTGATAATTTTTGGCACCCAATCGAGGCCCTTCTTCTTCCCGGCACCAATAATATTTAAGTAATCATCAAGCGCACCAAGCATTCCAAGGGACACAAGAATAAAGAGTGGAAGATACACCTGTCCACGCTGTAAGAGACTATGTTCGACTACCCCTGTATACGACAGTAGTCTCGATAGAAGTACTGTAGCGAGTATAGACCCCCAAATAAGGAGTCCTCCCATAGTAGGAGTGCCAAATTTATGCTTGTGATACGTGCGAAAAACTTTTGCTTCTCTGTTATCAACTGTTTCGACCCGAAGCTGCTTTCCCATGTTATTCTTGCGCAAAAAAGCAATAAACCAGGGGGTGAGTAGCAACCCAAAGAAGAAGGCAAATGAGCCGTAACTCAAGGTTTCGAGTATACTAATTTCTGGCCGAACTGGAACAAATTCTATTTGCACGGTGACCAAGTGTAGCATTACCTACTACATTTGCGAATGCGACTTATCTACATCATAAAATCGCAGATGATCCTTCTTAAACATCAGTTCCACACGTCCTATAGGGCCATTTCGGTGCTTTCTGATGTAGATATCAGTAAGACCTGGCCTATCGGAATCTTCTTCATAGTAGTCTTCTCGATACATCATCATCACCACATCAGCATCTTGCTCGATGGATCCGGAGTCTCGCAGGTCAGAAAGCTGTGGAATGTTTCCGGGCCTGCTCTCTACGGCGCGAGAAAGCTGAGAGAGGGCTAGAACGGGAATGTGGAGCTCTCGTCCAATTTGCTTCAGAGAGCGAGAGATTTCTGAAATTTCTTGGACACGGTTACCAGCATAGGAGGCATTACCAGTACTCATGAGCTGCAAGTAGT
>CAJXJE010000104.1 GCA_913054215.1 uncultured Candidatus Peregrinibacteria bacterium
CACTATCGATAAGGCCGTCAGCTGCAGCAGTTTCGATAGCATTTGCATACTTATTTGTCGGACTTACGTCACTGAAGGTTTTTCCTTCTGCCCACAGCGTTCTGACATTCATGGCACGCAAGATGGTAGCTATCACTTCGCCACGCGCGGCAGGCCTAGAAGGATCTACTCTGCGGTCGCGCCATACCTCCCACCAGCGTTGTTCTGCAGAAGCAAAGTACTGCTCGAACCACTGATTCTTCGCCCGGGTGTTTATAACAGGAACGCGTACTTGAGTTTCGTCTGTACCACTAAATTTGTGAGCTACTTTGGCAAGTTGTGCGATAGTAACGTAATCGGTAGGGCCAAATTTTCCTTCTGGGTTTCCAGACCGGTCTTTGTACCCACTAATAATGGCTGCCCGTGCAACAGTGTAGACGAACGGAGCATACCAATCGCTCAGTTTCACATCGTCGAACACCACAGTTTTTCCTTCGACGGTGACGGTGACAAACTCGAGTGATTTTTCCTGTTGTCTTCCAATATCTGTATCTTTCAGGTTTTCACATACGATCGTTACCGAGAGAGTAATGCGACTGTCTTTTACAAGCTTATCAGCCTGAGCAGGCATAGAGGGGCACCCTTCTATGTCGCTAAAATACGCAGTCCACTGTCCCTCGGGGCCCACATACGACTGCGGTGTTTTTCCAACGTATAGGATGTCATTTGGCCCCTTTAGAGTAAATATTAGTCCTGGAGGTGAACTATTGATGGCGATTATTCCTGTACGTGTGTAGGCGTACGTTACCTTAACAAGGTATCTATCGAGTCCATCGAGTGGAATAGATATCTGAGGTCTTTCCACGGTTTCTACTTGTTGTCCATTGAGTAGCAAATCAATGACGACGGATGTCCCCTTAGGGAGTTTAACCGAGAACCTATACATTCCAGCTTCTATCTCCTCGAATTCAAAGTTCTTTTCATCACCTTCTGTGCGCTGGTTACCTGGCTGTATCAGTGTCCATGATCCAACGACATTGGGGTCTTCTTCGGGTCCTACCTGCTGAATGAAAATACTTCCAATACCTTTAAGCTCTTGAGCGTAGATAGAAGGAAGTGGTAGTAGTGCGAGTACGAGACCTGTTATAACCAAAGAGGAGAAGAACGTTTTCATAGGAGATGTAAGAGAAGTTTTCGGACCCCTATTTTGGAGATAGTCAATCAAAAGTGCAATACTCAAATGAGTCTTTTTAGTGCATCACCACCAAAAAAGCAGCCAATTGGCTGCTTAGATGGAACGCTTCGGTTAGAAGGGTTAAGCTGATTGCTTATTTCGGATAGTAACGTTCGTTACTAGTGCTGCTCCTATAAGGGCTGCGAGTACAAAGAGGAAATCGTACTTTCCTCCAGTCTGTGGCATATAAGCGATACCTACTCCGTTTACAGCACTCCAAGCCTCTGGGTAGAGGTCAAAGTCTGCTTCGTCGCTGTATGCGTGAACCATGAAGACAATTCGGTCACCAGCTACGAGGTGCTCTTTTACACGAACGGTGAAGCTTGTTGTCCAAGATTGACCTGCGTAGAGGAATGGAACATTCCAGATGATTTCGTTTCCAGCAATAACACCGCCATCCATAAGAGACTGAACAATGTCGACCATCTCTGGGCTGTAGCGATCTACAACATCAATGTTGTGAAGTGTTCCACGAGTCATGTTGGTAACTGTTACGTTGTAACGAATGTGTCCACCAGGAACGACTTCTGTCATTGAGCTTGTCTGCACAATGCGCTTAGCAGGCATATCAAAGTGAATATTTGGAATCTGGTAAGGCCTTCGAGGCGTCTCGGTTCCAATCTGCTCAGGTGTTCGTCCAGCAAGAGCAATGTCGTGATCTCCACACGTGAAGTCTGCCCAGAATATGAGCTTGCTTCCGTGGATCAGTTCACGTTGCATATCTTGCTGTACTTCACATGAAGGCTCAACGTCGTAACGAATCTTGTAGCTTACAGGAGGCATACCTTCAAAGACTGCAGGAGTAACGCCTGAGTACATACTACCGTCGATAAGACTCTTTAGCTCGAAGGCAACACCAGAAGGATCTGAAAGCACTTGGATATCACCAGTGTATGTGAATTCAACAATGATTCTGTGAGCATCGTCACCCTTGATATCAAATGCAATTTCGTTTCCTGTGACCTCCTTAATCACTGTTCCACTACGGATCAGTGTAATCTTTGTAAGGGATCCAGCAGGGTTTGTAATGGAGAAGTCGTAGGTACCTTCAACGAGGTTATTCAAGAACTTTGTCTTGAGTGAGCTTCTAAAGGTATCATCATTAGGCTTCGTAACAATCCAGTGACCGAATTCACCCAGAGGGCTTTTCTGGTCAATGAAGATCGTACCTCCGGTTGCAGAAGCCTGAGCTTGATTTGTTACTGTCACACTCACGAGGAGAGCGATAGCGAGTAGGCCTGTAGAGAGGACTTTGAGGATTCTCATAAGAGAGAAAGGAGATTGTTGTACCATGGCTGAAGGGGGAAATGCCACGTAAAAAGGAGACTATTAAACCATCCAAACATACAAGTGTCAAGTATTACTTTCCTATGCAATGCGGTCTTTTAGCCCGTTTTGCCAAATCTGATGTAAAATCTCCAGCTTTTGGTCCACTAGAGGCGTTTTTCCAGAAATGATCCTAAACACAGGGCTTTGCAGTGTTTTACCGATAATTGTGGCCGAAACACCTTCTTTTGAGGCATTGGAGACTATTGCTTCAGCGTCCTGAGGATGTGCTTCGACAAGGAACCCGTGGGACTCACAAAACAGCAATTTTTCGGCATTTAAAGGCGATTTGATGACTTCCACATCGATTTCTAGGCCTATAGAGCCCCCTTGCTTTCGTTGAGGGAGTGTCATCTCAAAGGCAGCCAATATCAGGCCTCCGTCGGAGATATCGTGGCAGGATAAGACGGACCCTTTCTTGATGATCTCGAGTAGGAATGTGAGCATGTACTTGGTATTTTTGAGGTCTGGTTTGGGTACATTTGCACCGAGTAGCGCATCACGAGTGGCTCCAGAGAGTTCCTCCAAGATCTGATAATAGGCAGATCCTCCACATTCATCGAGTCGATCACCTATCAAGATAAGTACAGAGTCACTGCTCTTGAGCTGCATCGTCACAGCCTTCCTAGCATCGGGCAGTACTCCCGTACATGAGACTATTGCTGTGGGGTCGATAGAAGATCCATCAGGCTGACCATTATACAGAGAGACATTTCCAGAGATCACCGCCACGGGCTCATCATCGAACGTGATGGATTTTCCGGCATCGGCAATTCCTTGTACG
>CAJXJE010000105.1 GCA_913054215.1 uncultured Candidatus Peregrinibacteria bacterium
ATGCGCAGGAAGAGAAAATAAATCAACAACCCGAAGGTGTACGGTCGTCTACTCCACTTGCTTGATTCCCGGGTGTACGGGTGTACACTTTGTGAACCATCAGACCTACGTCCTCTTCCCCCTCCTATCATGGTTACACAAGACCGACTCTCACCACCAAGATTCCAGTCCAGCTCGGTAGTCATCGATTGGAGTAAGGACAGTCTTCATAAAAAGTTTGATAGTGCATCACTCCTTCGGTGGGTGCAAAGTTCTCCTTCCTGTGACGATGTCCATGTCTATCTTGGGAATGTATCGTTTCACGGAGACCGTGTTCTTATGCGGCAGCTTCAGGCGATGGGATGTACGGTGACCAGTCGGCAATATCAGGGGTAAAGCCGTTGTTATTTCCGACAACAGTTCTATCAGTTAAATGGTGCGCCGGGAGGGTCTGAACGCAAACTACTTGTACGGCAGTATCTTACAGTGAGCAACTTTTCAAAGTGTCGTTTAGTAAAGGATTCCTCGAAGAATAAGAGAAAAACACTATTCTCCTATGAGAATTGTCATAAAGAGCCTATTATGGTATGCCTTCTCCTTTTCCCTATGGTAGTCAAAAAACAGGTCATTTGCTCAGTAAAGAGTTGTACCAATGAGGGTAATGGCAGACAGTACTGTGAAATACACTCTTCTGCTGCAGCGCGAAGAAAAATGACGAAGAATAAGCAAACAAATATTCTTTCCGATTGTTGTGATGCGAAATGTGTCGTCGGTGAAGTACATGACACAGGAGAGCAATATTGCAAGCAGTGTAAGAAATCTTGTGTGTGGAAAGTAGTTTGATACTTTTTATAACAAAGAGCAGTAAATAGGTGTACAAACCTACACCAACCCAAAGGTGTACGTCTGACAAGTACAAATATTTGACCCTCAGGGCAGATCTGGATATTGTGGTGTACAAGCATACACCTTCCAAGTCGACGGGCTTACGGAAGGGTGCCCACAATTCCATATTCCCTAATTCCCTATTCCCCATTAGTATTATGACAAAAGTAACTAGCACTTCCGCAACTGCAACAATGACTGACCCAAAAGCCACCGAACCTTCTATTATCGAAGCGGCAATTGCCGAGAAGGCTAAGCCGAAGAAGGAGAAGAAAGTTGACCCTATAGAAGCTGCAAAGGATGAGGCGATCGCAGCTGCGCTCTCGCATATAGAAAAAGAGTACGGCGAAGGAGCCATCATGAAGATGGATGAAAATGCACACCGACACATCAAGCGCTATCCATCAGGTTCTCTGACTCTCGACATCGCACTCGGTGGAGGAATCCCCGAAGGACGTGTTATTGAGATATTCGGTCCAGAAAGCAGCGGTAAGACTACCCTCTCGCTTCACGCTATTGCTGAGGTACAGAAACGTGGTGGCCGTGCTGCGTTTATTGATGCAGAGCACGCTCTGGATATTCAGTATGCCAAAAAGATCGGTGTTGATATCGATAAGCTTTTGGTCTCCCAGCCAGACTGTGGAGAGCAGGCACTAGAAATTTGTGAAACCCTCGTACGCAGTGGAGCGATCTCCGTTATTGTAATTGACTCAGTCGCAGCGCTTACACCAAGAGCTGAGATCGAAGGAAACATGGGAGACGCACAAATGGGTCTGCAGGCTCGTCTTATGAGCCAGGCTCTCCGTAAGCTCACTGCCATTGTGGCCAAGAGTGGTACCAGTATCATCTTCATCAACCAGATTCGTATGAAGATAGGTGTGATGTTCGGAAACCCTGAGACGACAGCAGGAGGACAGGCACTTAAGTTCTACAGCTCTCTAAGACTCGATGTACGTCGTATCGATAAGATCCTGGAGAAGATACCCGGAGAAGAAGGTAAAGCCTCGCAAGAGATCGTCGGGAACCGTACCCGGGTGAAAGTCGTGAAGAACAAGGTCGCACCACCATTCAGGCAGGCAGAGTTCGACATTTTATACGCGCAAGGTATATCGAAAGAAGGCGACATTCTAGAGCTTGGTGTCAAGTACGGTCTATTAGAGAGGTCTGGGGCGTATTACCGCCATGGCGAAGACACGATTGGACAGGGTAAAGAGCAGGCCAGAATGTTCTTAAAGGAGAATAAGACTCTTGCGAATAAGCTGGAAAAGGAGATTCGTAAGCTTGCAGATCTGTAATTTTCCACAACTTATCCACAGTATCCTCACAGGTTTTTGCGTTACTACATAGAGAGTGGAAACAGCGCAAGAGCCTTTGGTTGTAACTTTGTCGGTTTGGCCTTATAACTGTTCCCCTCGTATGCCGTCCACAAAGCCCACCGATTCATCGCTTATACAAACGCAGCCGCATAGCACGGAAGCGGAGCGAACCGTAATTGGTGCGCTACTCCTCGACCCTGAGGCAATCATTAAAATTTCTGATTTTCTCAAGGGCGAGGACTTCTACGACCCTATCTACCGTGACATTTATGGAGCGGTCATGGGTCTCTACAGCAATCATGAACCTGTGGACTTTGTGACGGTAACGTCGAAACTCTCGGATAATAAAAAGCTCCAAGAGATTGGAGGCTCTGCATTTCTGGCGAAGCTAACGTCAGAAGTGCCTACTTCCTCCCACATCTATCAGTACGGACAGATTGTAAAAACGAAAGCAATTCACCGTCGTATCATTGCTGCAGGACAAAAGATTACTGGTCTTGGATATTCAGAAGATAAACCAGTCGTCGATATTCTCGATGATGTTGAAAAGACCGTATTCGAAATCAGCAACACTTTCCTCAAAGACAAATTTGTCCATATTCGAAAAATTCTAGAGGAGCGTTACGAGCGCTTTGCAGAAATGCACGAATCAGATGATGACTCTACGAAAGGAATCGCTACAGGATTTCAGGGGCTTGATGCTAAGCTTTCTGGATTCCAGCCAAGTGACCTGATTATCCTTGCTGCTCGTCCATCGATGGGAAAGACAGCACTAGCCTTGAATATTGCCCAAAATGCTGCTATTCGTGACGGAAAAAGCGTGGGGATCTTCTCTTTGGAAATGAGTAAGGAACAGCTTGTGGATCGACTGTTTGCCTCGATGCTTGGTGTCGATAGCTGGAAACTCCAAAAAGGAAAACTTGAAGATACAGACTTTCAGAACATGGGTCCTATTATGGATGAGCTCAATAAGGCCAACATCTTCATCGATGATTCTGTCGCATCCTCCATCCCCGAGCTTCGTGCTAAGGCGAGGAGACTTCAGATGGAGCA
>CAJXJE010000106.1 GCA_913054215.1 uncultured Candidatus Peregrinibacteria bacterium
ATGATCAACCCCAAGAAATCCCAAGCAAAGTGGTACAACCCTATCTCGTGGCTCAGTGCATTCTTCTCACTACTGACTTCTTCAGAAGCGACAGATGTCGTGAGTTTGAAATCCGATGAGTCCACTGGAAACCGTGTAACACAGGTACAAGAAGAGCGCAGTAAAATGCTTGATGAAAAAGCATGTAACCCCGGGTACCACTGTGTGGTGCGCACTGTTGCTTCTGCAGAGACATCTGCTAAGGCTCAAAGTATCCTTGACGGCATCATCACAGCATTTTCTCAGTTTGATGTTGTCCGAGGTAACCCCTTTAAGCGCCCACATATCAGCAGGAAAAGCGACGTCATAGATCGATTTATCAAACGCAATCCTCGCAGAACCATCAGGCAATGGATGGTCTACCCCAAAATGCTTGTAGGCTCTACAGAACTTGCAAGCTTCTTTCATTTGCCCAATATTAAATACAACAAAGTAGACACCATTAAGTGGCAGCAATTTAAGGTGGCTCCACTGCCAAAGGGCACTCCTGAGGAGGGGCTGTATCTTGGTATCAACACAGTCCGTGGTGAAAAGAAGAAGATCTTCATGGCCAATGAAGACCGGTTCAGACACTTCTATATTATTGGACAAACTGGTACTGGTAAGTCCTCCATCATTCAGCTTATGGCCAGGCAAGACTTTCATAATGGCAAGGGGCTCTGTGTGATTGATCCTCATGGATCGTTGATTGAGGATCTGCTCCCCTATATCCCCCGTGAACGTGCAGACGACGTCATCTACTTTAACCCCGCAGATACTGAGCGTCCGATGGGACTGAACATTTTGGAAGCTGATTCCCCCGAAGAGCGTGACCTCGTCGCACTTGATGCTATGAACATGATGGTGAAGATGTTTGGTGAAGAAATCTTTGGGCCTCGTATCCAGGACTACTTCAGAAACGGCTGTCTAACCCTGATGGAAGACGAAGAAGAAGGTGGGGCTATCACAGACCTTGTAAAACTATTTACGGATGATGAATGGCAGAAGTACAAAGTCACGAAGGTGAAGAACCCGATTGTCCGCAACTTCTGGGAAAAACAGATGGCACAGACCGGCCAACGGGAGAAGCAGGAGATGATCCCCTACTTCGCTGCGAAGTTCGGTCAATTCTATACAAATGCTTTGATCCGAAATATTGTTGGACAAACCAAATCTGCGTTTGATGTGGCTGACTGTATGAGCAACTCCAAGATCCTGCTGATGAACCTCTCCAAAGGACTCATTGGTGATATCAATGCACAACTACTTGGTATGATCGTGGTGAGCAAAATTCAGGTCGCTGCTATGCGAAGACAGCGCCTGGAAAAAGAAGCACGAAAAGACTTCTTTATGTACATCGATGAATTCCAGAACTTCGTGACACCCTCTATCGAATCGATCTTGTCTGAGGCTCGTAAGTATCGCTTAGGGTTGATCCTTGCTCACCAGTATATCGATCAATTAGAGAAAGACAGTAAGCTCTCTGGAGCGGTAAGCCTAAAGGGAGCCATCTTCGGAAACGTGGGAACCATGATGTTCTATAAGATTGGTCCGCAGGATGCAGAGGTGTGTGCAAAAGAAATGGCACCGGTATTTAGCGATCAAGACTTAATCAATATTGATGCCTTCCGTGGTGCGATGAAGATGAGCGTCAATAACCAACCATCCCGTCCATTTAGTATCGAAGTACCAAAACCCTGGCTCGATACGACCTACCCAAAAGATGAACAAGCAGCAGAAGCCTTCAAACAACTCAGCCGTCTTACCTATGGAAGACAGAGGGAGTTTGTGGATCGAGAAATCCTCAGGAGGATCGGATAAGTAGTTCCTACTGCAAAGCTACAGTTTCTACTGGTACTGCATGTACCAAGTATCTTTGAGCGATACTATCGGGGGGCCAGCAGGTAAAGAGGATGAGCTCCTCCCCTACCCCTTGGTCTTGAAAGGCTTTGTTGGCATCTTTGGCAAGGATAGTCTGCTCGTGCGTAACTTGATAGATATGCAACTTTCCTGCATACGTAACGTACACCTTGTCTCCTGGACTCAGCTCGTTAATTCGACGGAAGATCTTGGTAAATTCAGACACATCCCATGGGTAACCAGAGCTGTGTCCATACACCATCATCTTTCCTCCACCACCTGGGTAGGAGAACAGGTGACCCACTCCTTGTTTGAGAACTGAGAGCACACCATCTTTACTGGCAGCATCTTGAGGATGTGTGATCGTCAGATCGGTAACTCCTATACTTGGCATAGAAATAGAGAAGTACTTCTCGGAAGCGTAAGGGTGGTCGATCTTTGGAGCGAGTACAACATTGGCAGGTGGCGTAGGCGTTTGCTGTACCTGCGGTGATACCGCTACGGGTACTTCGTCCGGTGAATCGTACGAGATCACTCCAGTAGGTCCGAAGTCTTCATCGCTTACTATACGTGGAGTCGGTACGACTGCTGGCACTTGTGTACCTGGCTCTAGACCTGTAAATACTACTTGGTTGCTCACTTTGATGGAATGCAACCTAAAGACCATATCAAAGAACTGGCCACGAGTAATCGCAGATCCAAGCCGCAGCTTTGCTGTGTGCATGATGAGATTCTTCTGTACGGCAGCATTGATAGATGTTGTGTACCACTGATTGGACTGGTTTTCGATATATGGGCTAACTCCCGCAACAGTTGATGTGCTCTGTACATTAAAGGTTCGCATCAGCATGGTCACCGCTTCTTCGGTACGAAGGAGCTGGGCAGGTCGAAATGTTGCATCTGGGTATCCTGTAATCACTCCCTGCTCAAAAGCAGCCTCGATGTACGGTGCGTACCATTGGGTTTGATCAACGTCAGAAAAGAGAGGCATTGACGGCGTCTTTCTGGTGAAGTGTGCAATGCGACTATCGAAACTTCCCTCGGCGATCAGGATCACTTTGAGTGCATCAATACGATTGAGTGGGTAGCCAGGCCTTGCAAGCCCATCTGCATATCCTTTTACAATCCTTTGCTGCTGAAGATAGGTAAACGCAGCATCGTAGTCTGTCCCTCGGGTATCTGGAAACGCTGCAAGAGCCTGACCTGCGGTAAGGCTGGCAAGCGTTATGATTGCGAGAGAGGCCAATAATCGTCGGAGATACTGTTCTCTAAACATAGGATTAGTATCCTATACTTTTTATGGTATTTGTCAAGTACTCAAACAAAACCAATGGTCTAATA
>CAJXJE010000107.1 GCA_913054215.1 uncultured Candidatus Peregrinibacteria bacterium
CAGGCAGAAGCGTCATCTGCCTTTCGACCTGTACCTGCATTCCCTCAACAGAAACGTACACATTTCCACGAGTAGGGAGCATGAGAGCTTCTGTATCCGCAACTGTTGGTGATGCAATAAAGAGCATCGGACTAACACGTACCAGTATGCCAAACAGTGCAAACGCCGCAGTCCACTTAGCAGTCAGCGGCCAGTACGCAATCTGGTGCACTGGTTCTAGGCTTGCAAGAACACGGGCCTTGATCTGCTCTTTGAGTTCTATAGATGGCTGAAAGGCAATCTTGATACGGGTAAATGTATCTGCCTGTGGAAGTTCAATCTGTGAAGAGATGCGACTCCAGACTGTTTTCTGCAGTGACTTCTTTGGGCTCGCTGCCGTTTTTAGCTCCGTAAACAGAGGACTGTCTATCGCAATACGTGACTGCATAGACTTTTTAATTTTAGCTTTCAGATTCGCGTTGGGGCGAATGTCTTTCTGGAGGCCTCTGAGGAACTTGTCGGGAATCATGTAGTAGTTATAACGATAGGAAATGGCTTCTGTTACACATTAAATAGCATAGACAGCACGATATTCTTTGATATTTTCTGGAAGGAGAACTTCGAGTTTTTTCAGAGCTCTGTGCTTGAGAATACGAACAGCACCCTCCGTAATATGGAGCACACGAGCAATTTCACTATGCGGCAGATCTGCCATGTACGATAGAAGCAGCACTTCTCTGTACCGAGAAGGCAATCCATCCATAGAGGTATTTACAAGCTTCAGCATCTCGTCGCGTCCTACCTTGGTATCTGCTCGGTTAAAGAGATCGGTATCGACAAGCTCTTCGGGCATTTCTGCAAATCCCCGGTGAGTTCTATAGGAGTCTATAACCTTGTGACGGGCGATACGGAACAGCCACGCAGCAAACGGCACATTCTTACGTTCTTGGTAGGTATGCAGCTTTTCCCAGACCTTTACAAAGATATCTGCTACCAAATCCTCAGCGACCTCACTCGGCACTCTAAACGATGTATAGCGGTAGACCTGCAAGAAATACATGTCGTAGATCTTACTAAAAGATTCAGTACAGCCTTCCTGAGCACGTCGTACGTACTCTGGGAGAACCTTTTGCTGAATATCAATATTCGGAGTGTCCATCAAGTAGAAGAGATGACGTCTAAGTCTATCATAGAAACGAAGGCAAAGGCCTACTGTTACACACTTGATCTTGACTGGTTATTGAGCAAATAATTTGTTCAATAAATGCCAAAGAGCCCTAACGAGACAATATACTACACCTGAGAGAAAAGGCTTTTTCAACGATGTAAAACGAGATTGACTATGTCCTTAGAATCCTTAAAATGCTGCCGTTATGATTGATAGCACTAGAAGATCACCGGAAGAAACTTTTATTGCTGAGCGGAAAAACCAGTTCCGCCTTGCAGTGGGAACATCCAATTTACTAGACGTTGTAAGCCAAACTATTGAATCACTATTGCTTGATAAATATATGTATCAAAGAATTGAGGACTGGCCTAACGATGATATCAAAACATTGATAAGTATTCGCACACGTGCAAGAGAGCTCGCTAATCTCAGCACCAATGGAGTAACGAAACGACTTGAAACTATCGCACATTTCATCGGGATGAATCTCCATATGGAAGTATCCAACAAAGAAAAGCGAATTCAAAAACGAGAAAAGAGTGAAAGAGTGAAAAGAAGATTGATCAATCTACTCCCACTCAATCGTCCCCGGTGGTTTGTGAGTCAAATCCTGAAACACAAGATCAACCTTACCCAGAGCTAGTAGCCGTTCTGTCATAATCGATACCACTGCCTGTGGAAGTACGACTGCGTTCGCCGTCATCGCCTCTTGGCTTTCGACAGGCCTTAGTACAACCGACTGCCCTCCTTCGGTTGTTCCAAAAGGAAGAAGAACAACAGGGAACTGCCAGATAGATTCATACAAACCTGCGCTTACCATTTCTTCATGCACAATGGCATCTGCCTCTCGTAAAAGATCCGCTCTCTTTTTTGTGACGTACCCCGGAGAAAACACAAACTCTGGTGCACTGTCGTGAGAAGTACAGATCAGTACGCGATTAAACTCTGTTGATGTATTCGGGATAGATGTTGCTAACGCCCAACAGTTTTCATCGGCAAACTTCTGATCGTTAAAGAGTGAGATTGCGTGACGATAACTTCTTCCATCCCCTTGCACTCCAACTGATTTAATAGGAAGCGCTGCGCAAGCAATACCCCCGACAACCGACAACGGATCCCCGACAACTGATTCTTCTTTTGCGCACAAAATTCTCACCCCCAACCCCGGCCCAGGGAACGGATGTCGCCACACAAGTTCATGCGGCAGTCCGAGTTCTTCTCCGAGTGCGCGTACTTCATCTTTATAAAGTTCACACAGTGGTTCTACCACCAACCCCTCCTCTATCATTTTTTGAACGGCTTCGACGCGGTTGTGATGCGTTTTAATAGTATCCGCGTTCTTCGTCTCTCCAGTTTCTATCGTATCAGGATAAATAGTCCCTTGACCAAGCATCCATCCATCTTCCGTTTTCAAATCCATCTCTTCGCTTACTCCTTTTTGTACAGACAAAAACGCATCACCGATAATCCAACGCTTCTGCTCTGGCTCGTACACTTCTTTAAGCTTTTTAATAAAATATTCTGATGCATCTTCCATGCGAAGATTCTTGATACCGAGTTCTTTGAATGCCGCATCAATCTGTCTCGACTCGTCCTTGCGCATCATTCCAGTATCGATGTAAAGACCCTGTACACGATCTTCACCGAGTACTTTATTTAGAAGAACAAATGCAACCGTGGAATCTACTCCACCCGACACAAGCATAAATACTTTACGATCCCCCACCTCTTTTTTAAGAGACTCCGAAACGAGGTCGGTATAACTTTTGATACTCCAAGGGTCTGCCGCGCACATCTTCACAAAGTTTTCGATAAGCATCTGGCCGTTCTCTGTATGCACAACCTCAGGATGAAACTGTACACCATACATATTCTTTGATGTATTGGCGATAAACGCATTTGCGCAATCATCAGATGTTCCGATTTGCTCAAACCCTTCAGGTAATCCCGTTACCTCATCTCCATGACTCATCCACACCGTCATCTCTTCAGGAATACCTTCGATCACTTTCCACTTTCCACTT
>CAJXJE010000108.1 GCA_913054215.1 uncultured Candidatus Peregrinibacteria bacterium
TGTGAGTATCAAAGACGAGGAAAGTGCATTTAGCCAAGAGGTTGCAGTAGTCGTTGGTGACTCCAGCACAGCTACAGCTCTGCTTGTTGAAGGTGATGGCGGCGATAGTGTCACCAATCCTATAAATGCAAATGTTCTTGGTCAGATCCCCGGCGGAGATACAGGAGCACCATCGAGTCTTGCATTGTTCCTCTTAGTCTCAGCAGTCCTCGGGACACTATTTGCATCTCGCAGACAACTCATCGTTTCTCCAGCTAACGTGAAATAATGAGTAAGCAGATTCATCCAGATTGGCAGAGTACAGATACGGATGGTGAAGAAGTGCCAGTCCATAATGCAAACGAAACCGCACCAACAGAAATGCACACTATATCCAGACGACCTGCAGCAATAGCGGGAATCTTATTGGTTGTTGGCTTTGCATACATGTTTATTCACGGTGTAGATACACTTACTGGTCAACTTGCTGAGCCAGATCCTATCACTGTACTCCTTACGAGTGATGGTATTGATCCATTGGAGATAAGCGTTCCAGCAGGAAGGGAAGTTCTATGGACTAACCAGCAAGCTATCCCTCAGTATCTCATCTCCGATACACTCTGTAGCCCTAGTGCAGATGAGTGTATGAGTACATCTACGATGTTCGAAGGAGACGAAATTGGTTATACGATCCCTGCAGATGTCCCACCTGGTAGCTACGACTACTTCTCACCTACAGATCCAAGCCTCACAGGTACCATCATCGTGACAGAAGGATCTGGCGAAGTGGTAGCATCTACAAGTCGTGAACCTACTGAATCTGCTGGAGGCACTGTCATCAGTGCTCTTACCTCTGCACAGCAAAGACTTCTGGAATCTATTCAAAAGCAATTGCAGATCGAGAAAGATACAAACAAGTCAACCATTCCAGATCGACCAACAGAAACGTCCATCCCTACTGCAAATGCTCCAATTAGTGGCATAGCACAAAATCCCTACACGATAGGCGGGGGTGCAGCACTTCCAACAGCAAATGTAGATGAAGGTGCTGGTTTTGTACCTCCTGTGAAAAAGAATCCAGAGACATTTGCAAATAACAGGATCCAGAAGCCATACAAGCAACCAGGCACTGGTGCAGAAGTCTGGATAGTTACGATTCTTGCTATTGCGGGTCTTTGGTACATCACCAGAGGATACTTCGTTGGATACACAGAGTAGTACTGGTAGTATGGCTCCATGAATCAGAAGCGAGATCTCCAGAAGGCTTTAGTAGAGCATCAAAAGAACGACCGCCACGGCACACGCCTTGGAAGTTTTATTCAAGATGTTGTCTACGGTGGCAATGATGGAATTGTGACTACGTTTGCAGTCGTCGCTGGAACAGTGGGTGCAGACCTTCCGAGATATGTGATCATCATCCTTGGTATGGCAAATCTCTTTGCAGACGGAAGTTCTATGGCTACAGGTGCATACCTTTCTCTTCGATCTGAGTTTGACCAATACAGGAGGCTCCGCAAAGAAGAGAACAAAGAGATAGATGAAGACCCAGAGATAGAGACCGAAGAAGTCCGTCAGCACTTCAGCAAAAGAGGAATAGAAGGCGAAGATCTTTCTGAGCTCACAAGAATCCTTACGTCAAATAGAGAAGTGTGGATTGATACGATGATGCACACCGAACATGGCATGACCGAAGACTCCTTCTCAAAACCCTTGCTTCATGGCTTCATGACGTTCATTTCGTTTGTGATATTTGGTTCCCTTCCACTCTTGCCATACATATTTAATGTAGACCCAGCGAATCGCTTTCGCATCGCTATTTACTCTGCCTTTGGCGCCCTTGCCTTACTTGGACTCACTCGTAGTATCGTCACGCGTGAACGTCTCATACGCGGGCCCCTAGAGATCATCAGCGTGGGTGCGATAGGAGGTATCGTTGCGTACGGTATTGGTGTACTACTCAAGAGTATTGTCGGGCTTGCTATTTGATCCTGGTAATAGATCGTACATTCTTTTTCTAGAATCAGGATGTATATCTACAACAGTTACAATCAGCGATTCCTGAACTTTTCGAATAGCTAACGACTCTTCTACATTAGTAGCATCATCTAGAGGAGCGCCGCTATCTATATATTTTGCTGCGTCTAATGCGCTGTCTATTTTATCTGGGCGTCTAGTATCAATCATTATTAAAAGTATATCAGGTATAAGAGCTGGTGGAAGTCGGTTGCCCGACTTCCACCACTGCGCCCTTTGCAGCACCGCATGCTCCTCCCCTTTCACACGGCAGCTCTCCTCACCAATGCAATAAGTTGTTCTGCGTATTCGTATTTTCTCCTGAACTGGAAATTTGAATCGCCGTTTTGTTGAAGTTCACCATTTGTGAAATCCAATCTGTACTTTGGTTTTCTTCCGACGAATTCGAGGACCTCGATTCCTTCACGTGAACCAGAGTCCCAGTACAAGATTGCAATCATATCATTGCAAACCAGTGCAACTGGATATCCAATCCATTCGATTTCCCTGTGTGAACCTGGAATGAGAGTCGACTTGAGATCTTTCGCTACACATAGATACTGGTATTCGTGAGGCTTTAACGCTTCATTTAATACCACGATGGTGACTATGACGATCATGAAGAACACGAATGCTGCAAGGTCAGGTGGAATATTTCCCATGATACTCTCCGTGTTTAGGGTGATGCGGTGGATTAAAGGGCGGTCGCTCACGCTACAGAATTCTGTGGTGTAGGGCAAAGATGTACGCTAAATAATAACTATGTAAAACAGGGTAAATATTAAAGAGTGTCAATCGAGATTGAACTGCAGCTATTGAGTTTTCATTTACGAACTATGTACGATACTCTCCTTACATTTTTTCCAAAACAATATGGGAGTACTTGAATCACAAGATCCAGAAGTTGCAGCAATTATTGAACACGAAGCAAATCGGCAAAGAGGTGGCATTGAGCTCATTGCATCTGAAAATCTTATGAGTAGAGCTGTAATGGAAGCTGGAGTATTGATGGTTTGCGTAATAAATAGGATACTTTTCTAGGTATGCTTCTTCCCCTTTTGAGCTTTAATGGCTACAATTCTGCCTACGTGGGTCGGTCCACCTATGCCCTAATGGGCTTCGGTCGACGAGTGACTCTGTCATGATCCACAAAATGTTCATTCTTTAAGTTTTAC
>CAJXJE010000109.1 GCA_913054215.1 uncultured Candidatus Peregrinibacteria bacterium
TCCATTAAATCGGCAACAAACTGCTCTGCAGCAAGGGCTGCTATACCGGGGTTGCGTGCAGGAACAACAGAAATAATCTCCGGGTTCTGAGGGCTTCGAGAGAGGGCATCCGCAATAGCATGGCCTCGAGCCGCTAACGATGTGAGGAGGATTTTCATGGGTTTTAGACGAGGCTCATAGTTTTGCTCCCATCCCCATCTTCCTCATCATCTTTTTTGTTACCTTTGGTACGTGAAGTATTTCTACTGGCACCTAGAGCTTTCAGAAGCTTGGGTGTTACTTCTGGAGTTGGGTATTTCTTCGTAAAACATCCTTCAGAAAATCCCTTAATCTTCTTGTTTCCATACAAGATCGCTTTATGCAAATCTTCGATCTTGCTATAGTAGAGCCCATCAGCTCCAATAAATTTGCGGATCTCTTCAATCGACTTAGACCCTGCAATCAATTCCGATGTCGTTGGAAGATCAATTCCATAGGGGTCCGGCCCAATAATAGGTGGAGAAGCAGAGGCGAAGTAGACTTTTTTGGCACCAGCTTCGCGGACCAGTTCAATAATCTTCTTGCTGGTATTTCCACGAACAATTGAATCATCAACAAGAAGAACATTCTTTCCTTTAAATTCCAACTCGATAGGGTGCAGTTTAAACTTGAGGCTACGCTTACGAATCTTTTGCCCTGACATAATAAACGTGCGACCAATGTATCGGTTCTTTACAAACCCTTCTCGATATCTGGCTTTGATTTTATCTGCAAGACCTGTTGCAGAAGCACGACCGGTATCGGGGATGGGAATGACACTATCAATTTTTATTCCAGCCTCTTTGATTTGCTTTGCAAGATACTCTCCCATGCGCACTCTCGCTTTATAGACGCTCACCCCATCAAGCGTAGAGTCTGGAGCAGCGAGGTAGACCCATTCAAAAATACAGGGGTTTAATACTCCTGGTGTGACGATGCGGCTATGCAGCTTATTCTTTTTATCAATGTAGATTACTTCACCGGGCTTAACGTCACGGACAAACTCAAACTCTAGACCATAGAAGGCGCTACTCTCAGAAGCGATAATGTACTCCTCTTTCATGCCATATTTTCGTTTACCAAGAACGAGCGGTCGAATACCATGAGGGTCGCGAAACCCTACAATACCGTGACCACCAATGAGCGCTACTGCGGAATAGGCTCCTTTGCACTTTCGAAATACTGTTTTCATAGCGCCAAATACATGATCTGGTGTTAGGTTTCTAGGTTTCTGATTTCCGAGTGCAACAGCGAAGATATTCAGAAGTATTTCGGAGTCCGCTGATGTGTTTAAGTGTCTGTAGTGCTTTTCGAGGAGTTCTTTACTGAGTTCTTTATAGTTTGTCAGGTTTCCATTGTGGGCAAGTGCAATACCAAAAGGACTATTTACAAAGAATGGCTGTGCCTCAAATTCGGAGTTACACCCTGCAGTAGGGTAGCGCACGTGGCCAATACCCATAGGCCCTTTTAGGCGGGAGAGGGACTTGGCATGAAAGACATCGCGCACCATACCATTCGCTTTCTTCAGGTGGAACTGGTCGTTATAGGTCATGATTCCAGCGGCGTCCTGCCCTCTGTGCTGCAAGAGCATCAGTCCATCGTAGAGATCTTGGATAACATCTTGATAGCCGGATATAGCCAAGATTCCACACATATTACGAAACGGAAAACGGAAAACGGAAAACAGAAAATAGCAAGATTGCAGAAGTGACAACAGAGTCACTTTCCACTTTCCACTTTCCACTTTCCACTTTTAAGCAGGCTCGACGGACATGTTTCCGAGGAGGCCTATATTGCGGCGGAAGGTCGTTTCCCACGGAGTCATACTATAGACTTTTTTATTTTTCGCAAGCAATTATCTAATGGCCATTTGCCTTTCTTTTGCTGTAACGCAGTTTCTAATGAGGCTAGCAACCGTCATAGGGCCCACTCCACCAGGTACTGGAGAGATGGCAGAAACCTTGCTCTCAAGCCCTTTAAAGTCCGTATCACCACAGAGACCATCCTCTGTTCTGTGGATTCCAACGTCAACAACCACCGCTCCGTCTTTCACCATATCGGCAGTAATCATCTTTGGCTTTCCAACGGCTGCTATCACGATATCAGCTTTGCGTATCTGATCTTCTAGATCCTTTGTTTTACTGTGGCAGATAGTTACGGTGGCATTGCGGTTAAGAAGCATGATGGCAACAGGTTTTCCAACCGTATTGCTGCGACCCACTACCACTACATGCTTTCCAGCGATCTCAATATCAAAATGCTCAAGAAGTCGAATAATTCCTGATGGTGTTGCTGGAGGCAAATGTTCGTACTCTTTTCCAAGGAACATCTTTCCGAGATTATAGGCACCAAAACCATCAATGTCTTTCATAGGATCTATCGCTTTGATGATTTCTGGTACACGATCGTTCAATTGATCTGGCAATGGTAGCTGCACAAAAAATCCTGTGACATCATCATCTTTATTTAGTTCATCAATGACTGCCATCAGTTCTTCAAATGATGTGGATGCATCCAAATGCCGATGCTCATTTCGCATCCCCACCTTTTCGCAGCTCTTCATCTTCTGTTTGATATAACTTTCACTCGAAGGGTCATCACCTACCTGTACTACAACAAGTTTAGGATCCAGTGTCTCGACAAGTGGCTGAAGAAACTCAAGTAGAGCTTTACTCGCTTCTTTGCCGTCGAGGAGGAGGGGAGTCATATGTCTAGTATAGACAGAAAAGTTGAAAAACTGAAAAAAAGAAAAGTGGAAAACTTTCAGATTTTCAGATTTTCATGTTTGCTTCTTTGTTCAAGGTGCTCTTGGTATTTTTGCCAGACAAACTGAGCAGTCTCGTGTTTACTTCCTGATGTATCGACAAAGATGACATGGGGATCCTCTATGGATTTGTAGTTTTCATACACTCTGCGTTGGAAGTTCTCCATCTCAAACTGATCGCGTTTTTCACGACGTTGTAATCTCTGCATACACACCTCAAATGGCGGAAGGGTAATAAACGTAAGGTCAGGTTTGGGAAACTTCGCATTAATAGCTTCTAACCACTCTCGATCTACTCCCTGGGCAGCTCCATATACTATGGTCGAGAGTGCGGAGCGATCTGAC
>CAJXJE010000110.1 GCA_913054215.1 uncultured Candidatus Peregrinibacteria bacterium
AGCAGAGAGTGCTGCTGCAACATCTGGTGCAGGTATACGCTCCTGTAAACGAATATCTACTCCTGTAAGGCCAATATCGTGTGCATGTTTTTGGTACTTCTTCTGCCAAGACTTTGGACCACCAACGATCCAACCAAAAGATTCCTCTCCACGTTCTTTCAGTATGCCAAGCGCATCTATCAACTCACCTACTCCTTTTTCAATCGTATTTTGTGTAACGAGCGAACCAACATAGCCTACCAACTTTCGTTTTTTGGGAAGATCGTACTTGTTACGTATCTCATCGGATGAAGGAAGTTCTGTAAATCGAGAAAGGTCTACGCCATCTCCTTCTACAACGATGCAATCACGTTCTACACCAAGTTCTACAAGTTCGTCTGCCATAAGAGTTGTAAGACACACTACAAGCTTACAACGCATGCACTGCTTTACTAAATATGATCGTGCTCTCTTAGGAATAGCATGTAACTCGAGAACCACTGGCACACCTGAGTCGAGCAATGTCGGCAATAACAACGGAGACCGCACATAGACAAGATCAGATGAATGCTGCAGAAAATATTGCTTAAGTGCACGACGGTAGCACAGCATCGTTAAGCCAAACCGCAGGATTCCTGGTACCCACCAGTGCGCTGTCGCATCGAAGTTATGGAGATACTTGATGGCAAACGTATCACCGAGTCCATAGTACTCATGAGCTGAGACATGGATATTGTTTCGGATAGTAGGGCAAACCAAGTCTACGTCGTTGCCTATAGAGCTCAAAGCTGAGCACACCTCTGCAATCTGTTTTCCATGAGCCTTTTCCGTAGGAAATCGGGCATGTGAAATATATGTAATATGCATGGAAACAGAGTACAAATAAGAGGGCAATAAATCTATACTGCAGTAGATGAATACAGTGCTCGCCATAGGATTCCATGACCAAGAAGCGCCCAGGCACTGGAATATCTGCAAGAAGCTTCGATCTGAGGGAAAAGAGGTCATTGAATGCCATACGAAGAAAAAGGGGTTTTTTGCCAAAATCAAAGATCTCAAACGGCAATATCGCATGCACGAAGCCAAGGCAGATATCGTAATGGTGCCCTTTCCCGGTCATTACCTCATGCCAATTATTCGACTCTGGACGAGAAAACCCATCATCTTTGATGCGTTTATCTCACTCCATGACACAAATGTCTATGATCGTAAAAAAGTCTCACCTTGGAGTCCACGTGCATGGTGGCTGTACTGCATCGACTGGTTAGCCTGCCACCTTGCAAATGAAGTATTGATCGATACAGAAGCGCAACGCCAGTACTTCATCTCCCACTTTCACCTCAACCCCAAGAAAATAACAGTGGTCTACGTTGGCACTCGTGATGATCTTTTTAATACTCGCAACACTCCACACTCCAAACAGAACAAAGTATTTCAAGTTTTATTCTACGGAACATACATCCCCCTCCAAGGAATCAAACACATCATCGACGCTGCAGAGATACTACAAAAGCAAAATAATATTCAATTTACATTGGTTGGCTCGGGTCAGACATTTCCTGAAATCAAAGCAATCGCAAACCGTAAGCAGTTGCGCAATATAAATTTTCAATCACGGGTTCCTTATACTCTCCTACCTGAACTGATCGCCAAGGCAGATCTTTGTCTAGGCATCTTCGGAACGACAAACAAAGCCATGCGCGTAATCCCGCACAAAGTTTATGACGCTGTTGCATGCGGAACTCCTGTACTTACAGCAGATACACCTGCAATTGCGGAAAAATTTGCAGATGACCCACTCGTGCATCTGTGCAAAACTGGCAGTGGAGAGGCAATTGCCAAAGCCATAACTACCTTATCATCAATATGAAGAAATACATTCCTGAATGCATCATAGGCGTAGTAGCATTGTTCTTCTTCACAAGAGAGCTGGGCACATTTCCCGCTGCTTGGTCAGACGACAGCTTATTTATGATTATCTCGAGGGCAGTCGCCGAGGGTGATGGCTACAATCTAAAAATTCTGGGCAACGACTGGCTCTACCCGTATACCCTTGCAGTAGGCCCAGCTCTTACATTACCCGTTGCACTGTTCATCAAACTATTCGGATTCTCAGTCGCTATCGCTCGTATTCCCATGGTGATGTACTTGATCGCTTCATCTGTCACACTCTACTTCTTCACAAAGAAGTATTTTGATAGTAGTACTGCTCAATGGACCACCCTTCTTCTTGTAACCCTCTCTGCATTTGTAAACACAGGTAAGCCTGTACTCGGTGAAGTACCCGCTTTCTTCTTTTTAATACTTGGGTTACTTCTATTTCAAAAGAAGCACCCTGTATTCATTGGCATCCTCTTTGGACTCAGTGTCATGACCAAGCTTACTTTTGGCCTCATCTATCCCGCCATCGGCATAGCATGGCTCTATGCGCTCTTTACGAGAAATAATACTGAATTACGGAAACTGACAATCATTGGCATCACTACTGTTGCAATATATGCACCATGGAAGTGGTTCGAAATGAATAGTGCTTCTGGATTACTCAAAGACTTCGCATTTCTTGCAGGAACTGAAGGTGATACAGGTGGACTAAGTATCGTTGGCGGAGACCATGCCCTCCTCTTGCGGCCACAATACCTGTTCTTTGAAGTGATGCTGCTTCTTGGAGCTATGGGACTTTGGCTGAAGTATAAAGCTATGAACAAGAGTGTCTGGTACATCTCTGTAACACTGATAGCTCTCTTCACACTCTATTTCCTGCTTGGCCCAGGGTGGTACAGACATGCACTTCTTGCACATCTGCTTCTGATCCCTTTTGCAGTGCATGCCCTACGCACAACAACAACCAAATACGCTGCGATAGGCATTCTTACATTCTTTGTATTCGGACAAACGTACTGGCAGTACGACTACAGAGGATCGAATCATAGTACCAAAGGTGCAGAAGCAACAGAATACATTATCAATAACTACAGTGACGCCCCACTCGTTATCCAACAAGCAAACATCTATGTGCAGCTCCCACGTAATGACAATTGGGTATTTCTTACCAATCCTATTCTCACACGCAGAATCCCCAAGCAATTCATCCCGATGACACCTAAGCAACAGTGCATGGGTCTCGTCCGTGGTCGCGTCGTAGAAG
>CAJXJE010000111.1 GCA_913054215.1 uncultured Candidatus Peregrinibacteria bacterium
ATACAATACTACACAACGCTCTTTACTTGGAATGGTCAGTGGAACGATGTCGGCCTACTAGCACTCATCATCATAGTGCTGACAGCGACTTTTACTCTACTAGAGCCACGATACCCACACTTCCTGCAAAAGGTTTCCTGGCAATCAACAATGGTCTGCTTTGTACTATTCCTTGTATCGATTGTGTTGATAGCTGGTAATCAAGCATCCCCATTTCTGTACTTTCAATTTTAATGCAAATGATGAAACATCCTGAACGGCTCTTCATCCTTGTTGTGGGAAGCTTATGGCTCTCACTTGTATTGATAGATCGACTTGCACCGCTCGTACTCCCCCCTGATATGTTATACTTCCGCGCATGGGAATACGTACGAGGGCAACATGGATACCCCCGAAAAAATCTCACAGTTACTATAGAAAATGCACATGGAGACCTCAGCAATATGATGGGCGTATCAGGATATAAAGCGAAAAGAAGAGTGCAATTTACGGTTGATGAAAACGGCATGAGAAACCCCACCGATTCTACAGTGAACGGTAGCGTGTTCTTAGTGGGACAATCCTTTGTCGCTGGTGCAGGAAACACAAACACCGCATCTCCACGTACAGCTCTAGAGAAAGCATTAGAACGTCCGGTCTATGCCTTTGCCCCTGCAAACATGTCGCAACTATTACAAGAACTCCCTGCGATAGAAAAACCTTCTGCCGTTGTTTGGGGTATGGTCGAAAGAAATATGCATGGAGGAAATGCAGAAATACGCACACTCATACGAATGGAATGTCCGAATGAAATACACAAAAAAACTGCACTGATTACGGTAAAAGATTTTGTAAAACCCATACTGCTAGAGCCGACAACCTACGCACGACTATCCGTCGTAAAGAAATTTGCTCAACGTATTTATAATGAGACATATTTTGCAGTGCGAGAAGTTCCCGCTTCTCCACATGTAACGTTGGCAGAGAAGCCATCATTATTTATTTTCCTTACAAAGGGGGTGCACATGGCAACGTACTCTTCGCAAAAACGCAATATTGATATAGTGCAAGAAGCAATCAGAAAAACACAACGCTGTCTTGCACAACAAGATATCACACTCATATTATTACCGATTCCCGATAAGGTACATATCTATAACGATCTGCTACCAAGCAATCTGCAATCAAACCTTTCCGAAAATCCTCTACTAGAACTCGTAGAAACTCTCCGCAAAGAAGATATACATGTAGTAGATATCATTTCTCCATTTACCGAATATGCGGCTACGCATTCCGATCTACTCTACTGGCCCGACGATACCCACTGGAATCCAATAGGCATCTCTACTGCGATGCAAACCGTTGCGATGTATCTAATGAAAAACGTAGAATTTCCGCATCGTAAAGTTCCAAAACAGCACCAAGACCTGGGAAACCATCTTGGAAATAATCTCATCCATTCCAGCTATATCAATAAGAAGATACAAGATAAGCCACGTCCACAGGAGCCCTCCAATCGCGATGGCAAACACCATAAATAGCTCTTTTTTTCTATCATGCTTACTTTCGAAGACCCAGATAATACAGAGGAAGTGATTCCATATGAGTCCAATCATATACGCCACAAACGCAGCAGGAATATAATGAACATCAAGGTAGGTGATCAGCAAAGAAAAGGCTAACAGATCCACTACTGCAGCAGTTCCTCCGACAAAGAAATACCGTATAAACTGCAGACGAGCAGACTGAGTCTTACTAAAGAGTATTTTGCGAATCATCCCAGAGACTATAGGGAATCCCTGCTTTCGAGGCAATTTGATATATCGAAGATCTTCGGTTTCCGGTTCCCTATGGTACTTTTGGACGCTAAACTGCAGTGCATGGAAAAGCCTACCCTCTGTATTGTCGGCCTCGGATATGTCGGTCTTCCTCTGGCACACGCCTTTGCACAGAAGGGATATTCCGTTTACGGATACGACAAAAATAGCGAACGCATTGCCTCGCTTTCCAAAGGAGAAGACTGGACTGGAGAACTGAGCCAAAAGGATCTGAAGGATGTGACGATGGAACTCAGTGATAATCCAGAAATTATCGCGAATGCCGATATTATTATCATGGCATTACCAACACCCATAGATGCTCAAAAGAAACCAGATCTCTCCATCCTCAAAGATGCATCGCAGGAAGTGGGAGCGCACATGAAAGATGGAGCAATTGTCGTCTATGAATCCACCGTTGCACCAGGGACTACCGAAGATATCTGTGGCCCGATATTGAAGAAGGCATCAGGAGGAAAATCATTCAAGCTTGGTTACAGTCCCGAACGCATCAACCCTGGAGACAAAGAACACACTGTGACAAAAATTATTAAAGTAGTAGCAGGAGAAGATACGGAAACAACAGATGTACTCTGCAGTCTGTATGAAGATGTAATAGAAGCTGGAGTACACCGTGCACAAAATATTAAAACCGCAGAGATGGCAAAAGCAATCGAGAATGCACAACGTGATCTTAATATTGCTTACATCAATGAAGTCGCTATGCTCTGCCACAAAATTGGTATCAATACTGATGATGTCCTCGAGGCTGCCGGAACCAAATGGAACTTTTTGAAATTTAAACCAGGACTTGTCGGAGGTCACTGCATCGGTGTAGACCCGTACTACCTCGTAGAAAAAGCCGAGCAGCTTGGGATGAAGACACAGGTGATTTCTGCAGGTCGCGCAGTAAACGACGGGATGGCAAACATGGTTGCGAAGGAAGTGATCGATCAAGGAGGTAACACTGCTCTCGTATTGGGACTTTCCTTTAAAGAAAATGTTCCCGACGATAGAAACAGTCAATCGTATACTGTAATCAAAGCACTCGAAGAGGCTGGTAAAACCGTATCAGTACATGACCCATATAGAGAGGACGCAAGTACAGGATCGTTAAACGATGGTCCGTACGATGCAGTGGTACTCCTAGTGCAACACAAAGAATATATTGATGCAGGAACGCAAGCGATGATCGATGCAACGAACGAAGGTGGTCTGATCTATGACGTAAAAGGAGTACTCGATAAGGAAAAGATTATTGCTTCTGGTAGAACATACCT
>CAJXJE010000112.1 GCA_913054215.1 uncultured Candidatus Peregrinibacteria bacterium
TGAGAGACCTTGGGGTACAGGTTTCGGCTCAGCTCTAGGACCACCGCGATGTGCATGGCCGTCGGAAATGTGTCATTCGAGGACTGCCCGCGGTTGACGTGGTCGTTCGGGTGCACTGGCTTGTGTGAGCCCATCTCGCCGCCAGCCATCTCTATGGCGCGATTGGAGATGACTTCGTTAGCATTCATGTTGGACTGAGTTCCAGAGCCGGTCTGAAATACATCCACAGGAAATTCTCCACTCATCTTCCCCTTCTGGATCTTCGACGCTGCTATTGCAATCTTCTTTGCCTTATATCGATCAACTGAACCCAGCTCTCCATTCGTCAAAGCGGCATGCTCTTTGATGAGCGCAATCGCATGGATCACGTGACTGCTCACCGGCCACCCGGAGACCGGGAAATTTTCTATAGCTTTCTTCGTCTGAGGACCGAAATGAGGCATGGAGACATGATATCATAGTTCCGTGAGTAATCGCTCAGATGCATTGGCCTACCACAGCAATCCACCTGGAAAGCTGGAGATTGCTTCTACCAAGCCAATGGAAACACAGGAGGACTTGTCTCTCGCCTACACACCAGGGGTTGCAGAGCCTGCGCGCGATATTGGTGAAGACCCAGAAAAAGCCTACCTCTATACCAACAAAGGAAATCTCGTAGGACTCGTCACCAATGGAACCTCTGTACTCGGGCTAGGCAACCTTGGCGCCATAGCCTCCAAGCCGGTAATGGAAGGAAAGGCTGTGCTTATGAAGAAATTTGCAAATGTGGATGTGTTCGATATCGAAGTAAACTCGGAGGATCCACAGGAAATTATCAACATTGTCGAAAAAATCTCCCCTACGTTTGGAGCTATCTGCCTAGAGGACATCAAATCTCCCGAATGCTTTGTGATTGAGGAAGAGCTAAATAAGAGACTTTCTATTCCCGTCTTTCATGACGACCAACATGGAACTGCGATAGTGGTGAATGCTGCACTGAAAAACGCGTTGGAGCTTGCCGGAAAGAAGATCGAGGATGTGCACATAGTATTCTGTGGAGCGGGAGCAGCCGCAGCAGCCATAGCCAAACTTGGCGTTGCTCTCGGTATGAGTAAAGAGCACATTGTGATGATTGATAGTAAGGGTGTGATTTACAAGGGGAGGAAGGAGAACATGAAACCTCATAAAGAGGAGTGGGCTGTGGATACCGATAAACGCACGATCACCGAGGCGCTGGTTGATGCTGATGTGTTTATAGGAGTATCGACTGCACATTGTGTGTCTGAGGGGATGTGTAAAAGCATGGCAGAAAACCCCATCATTTTTGCACTGGCAAATCCAGATCCAGAGATTGCGTATGACGAAGCCGCGCACGCACGGGGTGATGCCATCATTGCGACAGGAAGATCTGATTTTCCGAATCAAGTAAACAACGTCCTCGCGTTTCCCTTTATCTTCCGCGGAGCTTTAGACGCGAGAGCTACGGAGATTAATGATGCGATGAAGATTGCCGCAGTGGAAGCTCTGGCAGCTCTTGCAAAAGAACCCATAACAGACCAAGTCAAAGAAGCGTATGGCGGAGATGATCTTGTCTATGGTAAAGAATACATTCTTCCGAAGCCTTTGGATGAGAGATTGATCGATTGGGTCGCTCCTGCTGTAGTAGAAGCCGCAAAGAAGAGTGGCTGCAGCACAATGTAATGACAAATCAGCTAAAAATGGGAAGGGTGGTGGCAAAGGCAAGCCTACTGGGGTCGGACAAGATATCGATCTGAGTGACCCTTCTTCATGGGGACGCCAAGTAAGTGATCACCAATACGAGTGCAATCTCGGTAATGGCAACAAGGTCATCACTGATGTCTTCTGGGTTCGATAGTCTATCCAAGGAGCATCCACAGAGCCATTGCCGCCATGCCAAAGTCCTCAATCAGAGTGATGTTTGTCAGGGGAACATCAATAAATGTTCCCAGGCATGCACATTGAAACTTTTGTTTCTTGATCATTGCAACGGTTACGCCTGCTCCGCTAAAGAGCATAAGAACAAGGGTAACTATAAGTAAATTGCTAGAAACAGACCCCATCGCATACAGAATACCAAGAGAGAGTTCTATGAAGGGATAGATCAGTCCATATGCTGGTACCCGCTTAGCCAAAAGATCGTAGGTGGAATACCCCTCAGCAAATCCATGAACATCCAGCAATTTAAATCCAGAGAACACTAGGAAGAACCCAGCCATGAAATGCATAGAAAATGTACTCCAGTTCATGGTATCTCCCTCCAAAGAAGTCACCGCAGCAACCAGTGCAATGAGTCCGATAATGATAAAGAGGGGTTTATATTTCATGAGCCCTTGTTCCGATTTTTTCTTCAACTCTTCTTCGGTTACAAGATCCATGCCGCCACATTTTGGACACGTACCAGGGTGATCCTGCTGTACCTCCGGATGCATGGGGCATGTGTAAATAGTCATACGCTTATTTTTTCTCCTGAGAGCAGAAATATTTACAGCAACACACCGCAAGGCCAATGCCGACAAGCAGCATGATCGGTGGAATGTCCGTAGTACCTGACGCTGCAACAGCGGTAGGCTCCGTTACGGGAGAAGGTAGCTGTGTGCCACCTGCAGGAGCTGCACCTTCGTGGTGCGCAAATGCCTTTGGAATGAATAGTGAATAGTGCATTATAGCCAGTGTACAGCCTTTTTGACTGCATTCAAATATATTGAAAATGGCTTATTTAAGCCAGAAGGTGGTGGAGATGCCGTAACTGATTACTACATATATTGCTTGGAGCTGTAAAGGGTCTGATCAATATACCTCCTTCAAATCGTAATGGTTCAACACCTTGGCAACACCTCACGATACTATGAGGTACATGCCCTACACATCAAATCCCCATATGCCGCAGGTACGTATGGATGCAGTAAAAATGGTCAGAAAAGGTCATTCTATGCGTTCTACCGCTCTTCATTTCGGTTATAACGTTTCTACCATCAGTAAATGGGTCAAAAGAGCCCCAGATGATGCGAG
>CAJXJE010000113.1 GCA_913054215.1 uncultured Candidatus Peregrinibacteria bacterium
GATTGTTCCTCCACCTGTAGCATCGACGATAATGGTGACTACTCCCGCTGCTATAGCTATCACGATAAGTCCAGCCAGTGCGTAGATAATGATCTTCTTTGCCTTTTCCTTTGCCTGTTCGTCTCCCACACTCACCACCAGACCAATTCCAGCGATGACAATCACTACGACAGCTGCAAGCCCCATAAAGAGCAGTACTGCAAGAAGTAAGTTGAGAATAATAATACGAATATCCTCTCGGGATACTCCTCCAATAGCTTCTGCGTTTGTTATACCTCCGACGATTCCAGGGCCTCCATAAATCTGTGCCAGCACCAAATCAGGAACGATGGTAGCAAAGATCCCCAGAAGTGTGGCGAGCACGATAGGTGAAGAGAATACGGGTTTGAGTGTAGAGAGGATTTTTGTCATGATTTCATACTATTGTAGCAAAATTTGCGGTTTCACGCTACCCTTTGCACATGCGTCCAACTCGACCATCGCAAGTGCTGCAAGCTGCCAAAACTGGTGCTTTTTTGGTCAGTAATCTGACGAATATCCGTTACCTAAGCGGTATCGAGCTTAGTACTGGTTTTGTGCTTATTAAGTCTAAAAGCATGGTATTACTTGTTGACGGACGGTATACAGAGGCTGCAAAGAGGAATGTACGAAAAGGCCTAACTGTAGCGGATTTGGATGATTTAAAGACTCTGTTAAAGGGAGTCAAGCGATGTGGATTTGAGGCAGATAACGTCACAGTCTCAACAATTGGCATCTGGAAGCGTAAGTTATTGAACACAAAATTTGTTCAATCAAAAGGGATTATCGAGGAGTTTCGCAGGACCAAAGAGCCGGATGAGCGAAAGTCTTTTCGCAGCGCACAGCGCATAACGCACCAAATGATGGATCGAATCCCATCAGTTCTCAAAGGATCGATCACCGAAAAGCAGTTAGCGGAGAAGCTGCGTCAGTGGGCAGTGGAACTTGGAGCAGACGGACTCTCGTTCGATCCGATCGTTGCCTTTGGAACCAATTCCAGCAGCCCCCATCATCATCCGTCATCACGCAAGCTTTCAAAAGGGCACGTTGTGCAAATCGACATCGGTGCCAGAGTGAACGGTTACTGTGCGGACCAGAGTTGTGTCTTTTTTACCGCAAAGAAAACCCCTCTCCAAAAGCGTGTGTTTGCTGCAGTTTCTGAGGCAAAGTCTGCATCAATCAATGCCATAAAAGTAGGGGTGACCAATCACAAGCTCGATCAGATTGCTCGCGATATTCTCAAAGAAGAAAATCTAGAGCAGTACTTTACACACTCGCTTGGTCACGGTGTCGGACTCGATATTCATGAGGGAGTTTCCCTTAGCCTCAAAGCTAAGAAGACTAAACTCCTCAAAGGTGAAATTATTACGATTGAACCAGGGGTCTACATTCCTGAAAAGTTTGGAATGCGGCTAGAGGAAGAGATAATCGTTGTGTAAACCCTAGTATACAGACGAGGAGCCCCAGATTTGCTATAATAAAGAGATTTGAAAACACATATCACACCACTCTACAGCAAGGCACTTCCACGTCTTCCGCTCCATATAAAAACCATAATGCTCATGGTGGCAATAGTCGTGCCGTACCAGACACTCGGAAATCCTACGGCTCGCCCTAGGCCTTACCAACAAGAGTTCCTCATCACTGCTTATTACTCACCACTACCTGGGCAATGTTGCTATGTGAAAGGCGGACTCGAAGCAGATAAAGTATTGAATGGTCAGGGCATACGTGCTGCAGATCAAACACCGGTGTATCCTGGAATGATCGCCGCTCCATCGAGTTATGCTTTTGGAACAAAAGTTTCTCTACCGGGGATCGGAACGTTTACTGTGCATGACAGAGGTGGTGCAATTAACGAACTCGGAAACGGAAAACATCGCTTAGATATTTGGGCAGGATATGGAGAAGAAGGGCTAGCTCGTGCGCTTGCCTTCGGGCTCCAGCGCGTAAAAGGAACAGTCTACCCTGCAGGAGGACAGCAGCCAGAAACCCATGTGGTCTTCGAAGACATGCCAGCGCCTATCGACGAACTCCGCATGTACTTCGTTGAGAAAGATAATTTGCTTGCCATGCGTCCAAAGGAAGGAGACCGCGGACTCTCTGTGTACTTACTTCAAGATCATTTACAAACGATTGGATATCTGAAGCATCGACCGACAGGATTCTTTGGCCCACAAACAACGAGCGCTTTCCACGCTTTCCTCCGAGACTTTAAAGTCGATGCTCCAAAAAATATGCTCTCAGAAACTTCTGCAGCATTTGTGCTAGGGGCAAGGTCCAGACTGCATGCCCGTATGCCATTTGCAGAATATGTGGACCCGAAAGCATCACAATATTCTATTGCTGAGGCGCAGCGTATGCTGCGGTTTCTTGGCTACTACAAAGGAAGAACCAATGGTAAGTATAATGACAATCTCTTCGCTTCTATCCTCAAATTTCAGCAGGAGCATGGGCTCGTAGGGACAGCTTCTGATACAGGAGCAGGGAGAATAGGTCCTATCACCAGTAAGGCAATTCGCGGAAAATGGAATCAGCGGATAGTCAAACAGCATGCAGGTCGCTATCTCGATCGCTATGCTATTGATAAGCATACCTCAGAACATGGTCAGCGCATTGCGGAGTTTCTCGGAGAAGGATATTCAGGAAAACAAGTGCGACTATTACAGACAGAACTAGCAGCCCTTGGATTTTTCCCAGAAGAAAAAATCAACAGTGTCTTCGGTCCACTGACAGAGCAGGCCGTCATGAAATATCAATTTGATCGGGGCTTAATCACCTCGAGGTTTGACTCTGGAGCAGGCTATGTTGGCCCTGCTACACTGCGTTCTCTACGCAAAGACCAGCGCAATATTCTGTACAATCAAGTGCGAGCACAGGGGTGGCAGGTGCTGTAACATCGTCCGTCAATTGACGTTCGAGGGAACTTCTTTCAAGCTATCGGTATCAA
>CAJXJE010000114.1 GCA_913054215.1 uncultured Candidatus Peregrinibacteria bacterium
ATATTGTACAAAGCATATTGTAGATAGTCAGCTTAGAGATAAAAGAAGGTGTGCTATCATTCATGTCATGGAAAATCTATCTTCATCACGCATGAGATTTCTCACAGCTGCTGCAGCATTTATAGTTGTTGTGGTTGCTCTGATGGTACTTCATGGTGCGGCAGCACTTTTCATCCCTATCGTTCTTGCCGTTGTCCTCTGGTACATCTTGGTCACAATCGCTAGTTACTATCAACGCATCCAGATACGTAACACACACATTTCTTTTGGTATTGCAGTGCTTCTTGCAATTCTAACGGTTTTCTTTGTCTTTCTTCTCCTCATCGAAATCATTCGCGATAACATCGCCGAGTTTATAGCTTCTTTACCTGTCTATCAGGAAAAACTACAATCGCTCATGTTAAAAGCAGACAAAATGCCTTTTGTAAGTGGAATAGATATCAAAGAGCTCGGTAGCCAAATAGATCTTTCTGCAGTTGCAAGTGCTATTGTCGGAGGTGTCAAAACTCTTACAAGCTACACAGCAGCAACGATGCTTTACACTCTTTTTATTCTTTTAGAGTGCAAAGGTTTCGATACGAAAATCGACAAGTTATTTCCAAATGCGGGGAAGAGGAAAAAAGTATCAGGAATTATTCAACGAATAAATTCTCAGATACAGGAATATATTCGCATACAGACATTTGTTAGTGCGCTCACAGCTGCGCTTGTCTATGTAGTACTACTACTATTTGGTGTGCAGTATGCAGCATTTTGGGCACTTCTCACTTTTGGGCTCAATTTTATTCCGACAATAGGTTCCATGATAGCCTCCGTTTTACCACCATTGTTTGCATTGATACAATTTGAATCAGTGGTGCTTGTATTGATATTGACTGCAATTATTTGTGCGATCCAATTCTCGATAGGCAATGTCCTGCAACCACGCCTGATGGGTTCATCACTCAACCTAAGTCCTCTGGCCATTCTCATAGGTTTGGCTCTCTGGGGTACCATTTGGGGTATTCCAGGTATGTTCCTGTGTATCCCCATATTGGTTATTATGAATATTATTTTTGCGAACTTCAGTTCTACATACTGGATTTCAGTACTTCTTTCGGGGAATAAAAAGGTGTCTTAGCCGACATGTATTTATCCAGAGATAGACTCACTCCATCAAATAAGCGGTGTAAACCTGCCTGCCGGCAGGCAGGCTCTCCCACTATGTCCACCACTCACTCCCCTTTACGGGTACTTTGCTTTGCAAACCTGATACTCATTCCAATACTTTATTGCTGAAGTAGCACAGTCAACCTGGCAGTTTCGATATAACATCTTATTACCATTGACTAGGTAGTGACAGTCCACACGACAGTTTCTCCAGCGTGGTTTTTTGCAGTAGTTAATAGGTGTCCCAGGAGCGAGAAATGGCTTTTTCGTAGAAGGTATAACTGGAGGAGGTGGAGGAGGAGACGGCTGTTCCGTATTAGACCTTCTTCTTGTTCTACGAAGAACATTCTTCAATCTAGCACGTGTTCTGCGTTGCTTCTTCGAGGCATCTTGCACTTGATCCTTCTTTACTCTTTTGCGTAAGCGACTACTTCGTCGTACGTTTTTTAACTTTTTGCGAGATGGTCGTTCTGTAACCTTTCTCTCTTCTGGCTCTTTTTGTCTTCTTCTCAGTGTACGCGTTCTTTGCTTTTTTACTGTCTCACGGCTTCCTCTTCTAACTGTAGATTTCTTCTTCCCCGTTTTTCCTGTAATGCCTGTGTACAAACATTGACCGTAGTTCTTATCGCCACTCTTCGGATACTTCTCTCTGCATTGTTCTCGTACAGTCTGAGCACACGCTTTTCTGTCGTCCCACGGAAGTTGGTTACAGGGACCAGCCGTCGTAGATTTCTTCCGGGTTGGTGTTCGACGCTTTATGGATTTTCGAGGGGTAGGTTTGGGAGTAGATCGAGGAGGAGAAACACGAGGAATTGTAGGACTCTTCGTTCCACATGGCATTCCTGCAGCATCCCAACATCGTCCTTCACCGATAGCAGGGATTTCGAATGCGCTAACCAAACTTTCTGCACCAAGGGCAGAAACAAGTATAACCACTGAAACGAGCACGGAAATCATCGATTTACTACCCATAAGGGTAAGTCTAGAGAATTTTACATATAGATATAAACTCCTAGGCAATAGCTTCGATCATAGAACAGAATTTGCTATACTAATTTTTTCGTACGTATCTTCGTATGCAAAACTTACTTCTCATTCCTACGGCATACGCACACCATGAAGGCTCAGCTGTAGTTGCCCAGCCAGTACCTACTGAAGTTATTCCAGTTGCAGCTACAGGGAATACCAGCTTTCCAACGTTCCTACTTCTTGTAGGCGTAGCTTTGGTAATCTGCCTTTGTGGTTATTACTGTTCTATGAAGACAAAGTAATCTGTTTTTCTTCCCCCTTTTATCATGGTCCAGTTCACCGTTTACTCCGCAGGGTGCGATACCTGCAAGAGTGCAGTTACAGCACTCGAAGGCGCAGTTGCTAGTCGTGGCTGCGGTTGTTCCGTGCAAGAAGTATCTTGCGATGGCCAGTGTAACGCTGCCAAGTTGCATGGTTTCGAAGGCAAGCAGCGTCCTATCATCATGCGTGATGATTCTGTGGTGCATGAAGGAGCTCTTTCAGCACAGGAAGCTGAGGCACTTCTACCTGCAAAGTAATGCAGGCAACCATTACCTGTCCCAAATGTTGCAAGAAGTCATTGGCGCCGATCCCAGACGATAGGTGCCAGTACTTTTATGAATGCCCTCATTGCAAGGAGCGACTCAAGGCACAGGGCTCAGATTGCTGTGTGTTCTGTTCCTATGGGGATAAACGATGCGGGGTCTGATATCATCTCTGTATGAAAAGTATTCGGTATCCA
>CAJXJE010000115.1 GCA_913054215.1 uncultured Candidatus Peregrinibacteria bacterium
AGCTACATATCGGTGCTTTGCGTACCGCGCTCTATAATTATTTGATCGCCAAGCAATCCAAGGGAACATTTATTCTACGCATAGAAGACACCGACCAGGCACGTGAAGTAGAAGGTGCCGTGCAAGACTTTTTGGAGACACTACACTGGGCAGGCATAGATCCAGATGAAGGAGTGATGATGCGCAACGGAGACATTGGAGAAGCAGGACCGCACGGGCCATACACACAATCCGCTCGTTTCGATCTGTATCGAAAGCACGCAGAAGAATTGATCGAGAAAGAATATGCCTACTACGCGTTTGATACTAAAGAAGATCTGGATGCTATGCGACAGAAAGAAGCTGAAGCAGGAAACCCTGCTCCAAAGTATGACGCCTCTATGCGTATGCGCATGAAAAACTCTCTGACACTCCCCGAAGATGAGTGGAAGAAACGGATGGAAGATGGCGCTGCCTACGTTATCCGTATGAAGATACCCGAAGGAAACGTCGTGCGTTTCACCGATGCCGTCCGTGGAAAAGTCGAATTCAGGGGAATAGAAATTGATGACCAGATACTCATCAAGAGTGATGGATTTCCTACGTACCACCTTGCGAATGTTGTCGATGATCATGCAATGATGATCGATATGGTGATTCGTGGAGAGGAGTGGCTGAGTTCTACACCAAAACACTTGTTGCTGTACGAATACTTCGGATGGCCAGCGCCACAATTTGCTCACGTGCCACTGCTGCTGAATCCTGGTGGAAGTAAACTCAGCAAGAGACAAGGTGATGTGTCTGTTGCAGACTATATTGAAAAAGGATATTTGCCCGAAGCAGTCATCAATTTCATTGCTTTATTGGGATGGAACCCGGGAACAACGCAGGAGATCTTTTCGCTCGAGCAACTGCTGGAAACCTTTAGTTTAGATCGCATTCAAAAGGGTGGAGCGGTGTTTGATACAGCCCGACTCGACTGGTTTCAGGGCCAGTGGATGCGCAAATTTGCATCAGAAGAATTTGCTGCACGTATTCAACCGATCGTAGCAGAAAAATTTCCAGAAGCTGCAAAAGATAATAAATTTCAACTGCGTGCTGCACTCATTCAAGAACGTATTACCTTCTTTAAAGAAGCACCCGAGATGCTGTCGTACTACTACGAAGAACCTGCAATTGATATAGAAATGATAGCGAGTAAAAAACAGAAACTTGATGCAAAGATGGCGAAAGAAATGGTGGATCTACTCATCGAAACGTTGGAACCTCTCGACGACTTCTCTGAGACCAGCCTGCACGACACTCTGTTTGCGGTATGTGAAAAAAAAGACCTCAAGAAAGGCCAACTCCTCTGGCCACTACGGTCGATTCTTACAGGACTTCCCTTTTCTCCAGGAGCTTTCGAGGTTGCAGCAGCACTTGGCAAGGAGAAGACATTAGCGCGCTTGCAGCGCGCAAAATTAAAAATGTGAAAACCTGAAAACCTGAAAAATACTTTAACTTCTTTCAGATTTTCAACTTTTCAAAATTGCTTATTTTCATGTGTAGCTATGCTACACTGAGGCTATGGACGCAAAACTCAAGACCGACCACGGCAAAGCAATCGTAGAAGGTAAAACTGCAGTACCGTTTAAAACATTTGTAGGACTCGTACTGCAACGCAAAGTATTACAACTCTTTAAGCAATGGGGCAAAGAACCGGTGATTATCGACTCAGAACTCCTCACAGACCTCGCCTCTGCGGAGCAAGACAGCCAAGAGAACAGAGAGCAACTCATCACAGTAACACTCGGCGTTGGAATACTCGCAGGTGTATTCGTGTTGACTGTCGTTCAAATCGCCCTTGCGCCTTGGGGTATTTACCTCAAAGAGCGTGAGCTCTTGATTATTGCTGGTGTCATACTTGGTCTCGCTGTTCTTGCATTCTTGCTCGGACGCATCAAGAAGAAGGACAAAAGCCAAAAACTCACGGATACGATGGAGAAAATCACAAGTATCGTGTCAAAATAGCACCCTATGAACATTCAGGAGAATGTATCTCTCAAGGGCAAAACAACGATGCGTATTGGTGGTACTGCACAGTACTTTGCAGAACTAACATCAAAAGAGGATGTCGAAGCAGCGATCCGCTTTGCTGAGGAAAAGAATGTACCGCTTATTATGCTCGGAGGAGGAAGTAATACAATCTTTGCAGACGGCACCATCAACGCACTTGTCGTACGCATTGCTGCCCAAACTGTTGTTCAAAATAACAACAGTTTTACCGTAGAAGCTGCAAAAAACCTCCCGCAACTCATTAATGAACTTGGCACTGATGGATTCGATCTCTCCCCTCTTACCGGGATTCTCGGAACCGTTGGCGGTGCGGTATTTGGCAACGCCGGACAAGGGCCAAAAGGTATTTGGATTGATCAGTATATTGAATCCGTAGAATGCTTTGTTGATGGAAACTGGAAAACAATGACTAAGGAAGAGTGTAATTTCTCCTACCGCGAAAGCTGGTTCAAAAAACAAGCCCTACGCCCTACGCCCTACGCCCTACCTCCAATCATCTGGTCTACAACTCTTACGATTCCCGCAAAAGATCCAGAAGAAATTAAAGCAGAAATAGATCGCCTCTTGCAACAGCGCATCGATACCCAGCCGCACGTCAAAACTGCAGGCTCGTGTTTTAAAGCCGTGGGTGATACTCCTGCTTGGCAATTGATCGACGCAGCAGGTTTACGTGATACGAAATCCAATGGCGTGCATATCTCCGAGAAGCATGCGAACTTTCTCATTAATGGCGGTGATGCAACGTTTGAAGACGCCGTGAATGTCGTCAAAACTATCGAGGACGGGATAACTGAAGGACTCGAAGTAGAGATGCGATTTGTAAAAAAGGATGGAACACTACAGTTTTA
>CAJXJE010000116.1 GCA_913054215.1 uncultured Candidatus Peregrinibacteria bacterium
CATTTTTAGTAATTATAATCGCACTAATAGATCGTTCAATACTGTCCTTTACTTGATTCTCTCTTAAAAACTTGCCCATAGAAGCAGAATTGACTAAGATACGGCCACTTTCACCCCTTTTTTATGCCAACTACAACGGGAGCAGCAGGAGATTTTGATGACCAAGACCAAACACTTGTAACCAAGGGAGGTCTCAAGAAACTGAAGGAAGAACTCGATTTTTTGAAGAAAACACGACGTCAGGAGCTAGCTGCTAGACTAAAAGAAGCTATTTCATACGGTGACCTTTCTGAAAACTCAGAATACGAAGAGGCAAAAAACGAACAAGCATTCGTTGAAGGTCGTATTATCGAACTCGAATCAAAGATCAAGAATGCAAAGATCATCTCCGATAAGAAAACATCAGGTGGCAAAGAAGCAAACATTGGTTCTACGGTGACTGTCCGAAACAAGACAGACAATGAGGACCCACAAGAATTCACAATTGTTGGAACAACAGAAGCGGATCCTATGAATGCAAAGCTGAGCAACGAGTCTCCGGTTGGAAGAGCACTTCTTGGCAGCAAGAAAGGTGACCTTGTACAAGTAGATACTCCAAGTGGCGTACAGAAGTATGAGGTAGTAAAGGTGGCTTGATAGTTTTACTTACTCCTCGTATTCTATTGATGTATGGCAGATGATCCCGCTACTACAATGGCTCAGAGTGGACTCGTTATATCTGACGATGTTCGTACTAAATATCCAGATCTCTTAGAGTTAATACTAGGCTCAGAGAGTATGAACGATGAAGAGCGTCAGTATTGGTTAAATATTTTGCCAATAATGACTCCAGACCAAGTAGAAAACCTACGTGGCATTTTGGGCAATGAAAAAGAGCAGCTTGCTGCTATCGACAATAAGTACAGCAAAGAGATTCAGGAGATAGGACAAGAAGAACTAGTCAAAAAGACGGGGATGGAACGCAAACAACGTCGTACTGCTAGAGAGGCAGTAGAAGCAAAGGCAGAAGAAAGCGAAGAGGAGATCACAGATGATCTGCTCAAGCAGATTGAGAATGCGTAGATTATGAAGCAGTTAGTAGCTCTGGCCACTGCATGAGTGGTAGATTGTTGATGTCTTCTTGAGCGACTGCTTCGATGATGCGCTTGGCTAGCTGTACATTTGTTATGAGCGAGATACCATAATCTACAGTAAGCCTGCGGATGAAGTAGCCATCAGTCTGTTCATTTTTACTACGACTAGAACTAGGGATATTTATCACAAGTTCAATGCGCCTCTTTTCAAGATATTCTTTGATATTTGGACTGCGCGGTTGACTCACTTTATGCAGGAGAGCAGATGGTACACCTCTAGATTCGAGGAAATCGTGAGTATTCTTTGTAGCAAAGAATGAGAATCCTTTCTCTCGAAGTAGTCGTATAGATGGAAGAAGATCGATTTTATCGTCCAGACTACCGATAGTAAGAAGAATATTCTTCTTTGGCATACGAAAGCCTACAGCGATCATCGCACTGAGCAGTGCTTGTTCAGCATTTTCTCCAAAGCAAGCAACTTCGCCAGTGCTAGCCATCTCTACACCAAGACGAGGGTCGGCACCCTTCAGTCTGCTGAAGCTAAACTGTGCTGCTTTTACGGCAACATGGTCGAGGTCGATGGTTTGGTAACGTTTTTCCTTTGGTGCTTTTCCAAGTAGTGCTTGCGTTGCAAGGGTGATGAAGTTTTCTCCAGTAACTTTGCTTGCAAATGGGAAACTACGACTGGCACGCAAGTTACACTCAATAACTTTTAAGCGATTACTTTTTGCGAGCAGCTGTATGTTAAATGGACCAGATATATTTAGACCCTTTGCTATTTTCTTTGCAATGATCTTCACTCTACGTAGTGTTTCGAGATTTACACGCTGTGGAGGCATAACCATAGATGCATCACCGGAGTGCACACCTGCATTTTCAATGTGCTCGGAGATTGCGTAGATCAAAACATCTCCATCTTGTGCAACACCATCAAATTCAATTTCTTTTGCCCCTTGCTCAAACTTCGAGATAACGATCGGGGCTTCTTTATTTATAAAAGCAGTTCCTTTTACATATTCCTGTAGATCATCATCGGAATGAACTACAGCCATAGATGCACCAGAGAGTACATAGCTAGGACGAACAATGACGGGGTAACCAACATCATTTGAAAACTTCAGGGCAGTTGAGATTTCCGTGAAGTCTTTCCATTCAGGCTGATCAATACCTAGTTTATCGAGCAGTGTACTAAATTTACCTCTATCTTCTGCACGGTCGATATCAGCCGGGTCAGTACCAAATATTGGCACATTCTTCGCTGCAAGTTTCGGTGCGAGTGAGTTTGGAATCTGTCCACCCATAGACACAGTGACTCCTTCTGGTTTGACGATATCGATGATATCGAGAACGCGTTCTTCACTAAGCTCCTCAAAGAACAGTAAATCACATTCGTCATAGTCTGTACTGACTGTTTCGGGGTTACTATTGATCATTGCTACTTCATATCCTTGTTTCTGAAGTTCATGAGAAGCTTGTACACAGCACCAATCAAATTCTACAGAGGAACCGATAGAGTACGGCCCACCACCGAGTACGATTGCTTTCTTATTATCTGTAAGATGTAAGTCTGATTCCGTACCATGGTACGTGAGGTATAAGTAGTTTGTTTGTGCAGGGAATTCTCCAGCGAGCGTATCGATTTGCTTCACGACAGGAGTAATATTGGCTGCAAGACGCTTTTCGCGCACCTCGTCGGATTCTCTATTGCTGAGCATTGCTATAGCAGTATCGGAAAAACCAAGCATCTTTGCCTTTGTCAA
>CAJXJE010000117.1 GCA_913054215.1 uncultured Candidatus Peregrinibacteria bacterium
TTTTCTTCTGTGCTTCGGTGATGGTTTTACCAGCTGTTGAGTTTGCTTGGTCAGTTACTTCAGCGCTTTTCGGTGCACTCGTAGGCCCTTCTGGCTGCTGTGGCCCTACATGTTGTGTTTCTGGAGTTGCTCCAAATGATCCTACTTCGTGGAGAAGCCTTCGTTCGTTTGTGTTGAATGTGTATTTGAACATGATTATTAGGAGAATTGGGTATCGAGCTTCGTAAGATCTTCATCATCTTTAGCCTCACTCTCCTTTTCTACAGCGGTGAAACTTGCTTTGCGGTACGTGACGATCTCCTCATCTTTCATCTTGCGAAAACCTTCATAACTCTTCTGATACTTCAGAAATGCTTGCCCGTAGCGAGATGCTCGCTTGGCAGTCTCTTCTGGTGTTTCAGTGGTATATCGTTGCCCCATATTTGGTAGTTCACTCGATACAAGTTCTGGCTCTATCTGTCCCATGAGTGCGTCGTAGAGCTCCTGACCAGAAGGTGGTAGCTTGGGCTTAGGAGGGATAACTGCTCCTGTGTCGTCTGTTGGTGGTGTTGGTGTCATATATTTCTTCTTATTGTAGCATAATTAGGTTAATTAGTCAGGTTTGCATCAGACTCTCCTCTAAGCGATTCACGTATCTGATCCACGCTTAGCCTATTGCCTGATTCTGCACTGTCCTCCGCAGTTTTGAGAGAGTCAGTTGCCATACGCGTGACGTCTGTTTTCATTGCTTGCACCATATCGTCTATTTTAGCAAATTCAGCTTCCTGCTCTCTGCCGATCTCAGCAACGATAGCTGCAGCATTCTCTCCCTCAGTAGGTGGCCCTAGTGGTGTATCGTTCATTGCAGTAAGCAACTCTGTAGAAGCTTCGGTATCTTCCCGTGCTTCTAGTGCCTCGTTTTCAAACACTGCTATCAGCTTCTGTTTCAACTCATCACTTACAACTCCACCTTCTTGCTCTATTTGCTGCATGAGCTCTCTCTTTTCTGCAGCATTAATATTTGCATCTTCTAAGCCAGCGATTACTTCTTCTATTTGACTCATTATAGTGCTAGAGAAAGAGATTCTTCTTTGAGTGGATAATCATGAAACGCACCAGCATCATCTTTGTATGTTACTTCATTTGCCTGTGTATCGAGTACGCAATACCGGTTACCATATCGAAGCAGTACAAACCCCGGACCACGGTTTGCGATGTACGTATCGACTACATTGCCAAGTCCCAAAGATATCTTTAGTGGTTTACCGAGAACACGTGGAGTGTTTTGTAAAAATTCTAAACGACGAGATACCGTTCCGCTGTTTGGATCACTAACCATAAATTTCTGTAGTCGATAGTAGCGTGATGTTCCCCGACGCAAGCTCTTCACAGAGCGTACCAAACTTTTGAGGAGTTTCGGTTCGCCACGGAGAGTTGCATCCGCACTTATTAAGTCCTGCAGTGTAGTATCTCCATCGATGTTTCTCTGTAGAAGATCATCGATCTCACTAGGACTAACGATGTTACGGTGCAGAAGTTCTTTTGTGACCATCTCCTCTATTGCCAGTTCGCTTTGCCATTCATCGCCAAGTTCTGTCGCTGGCCTAGCTTCTGTAGTCTGAGATTTCTTTTCTAGTCTTTGCAGACTTGCGGTAAGAGTTTTCCGTGACTTTGCATCCAGAGTGAGCGGCTCGGTTGCATCACGCAATAGATTTGCTAGGCCACTGTATGTACTTTCGCGTTCCGTCGATTGTTTTACTTGATCTTGCAACGCCGTTTGCATATCACTGCGCATCGTTTGTTCGATCCTATCCTTCGTATCGAGATACATACGTCTTTTTCCTCGGAGAAAAAATCCTCTGATACGACCAATAGCTAAGTTCGATTGCTCCCGAATCCTTTCTTCAGCTGCCAGAGAGATCTGAGACTCAAGCTTTCTGTCATATGCGACACCTTTTCGAAAGAAACTTGTTGTCCACTCTTTCCAGCTGACTTCGATATTTTGAGCAGCAGTTACCAACTTCTGTGTTCCGGATTCAAGTTTGCTCTCAGCGGACGCATCAACGAGAGATCCATCACTATTTTCAGCTTCATCAACAAGATCGTGCCTTCGATTGATATCGAGGGAAAGTAGCCGCTTTTCGGACTCCGAAGCATGAAATATATTTTTTCTCATAAATCATGTAATTATAGCAGAAATAGGCATGAATTACTACTTTAAGACCGAAATAACTGTTGTGAGTTCTGTGTTGTGAGTTCTGTGTTCCACTTGAAAATAGAACGGACTATAGCTTTATTTGAAGCCAATTAGTCTTAATTATTCATAGCAAATAACCTAAAAGCATTCTTCTCTGAACATACAATGGGCATTATTACCACATGACAACATTTCAATCATTTGAAGATATAAAAGCTTGGCAAGAAGGACGAAAATTAATTCGATCAGTACGAATCATATGTAAAAAAGAGTGTACGGCGAAAGATTTTGCATTTATCGACCAGATCAAACGATCGGTACGCTCAATTTGTGCAAATATTGCAGAAGGGCATAATAGTTTAACGAATCCTGATTTTATAAAATTCCTTGGATACGCCAAACGATCATGTGCAGAAGTACATTCACATTTATTCGATGCACTTGATGAAGGATATATTTCAAAGAAGGAATTTGATGAGCTATCAGCTAAATCCCTACATATATGCAATATGCTAGGAAAGCTTATTCAATACTTGAAAAAAACAATTACTCTAAAAAGGAGCACTAAACCCACCACCCACAACCCACAACCCATAACCCACTACCCATAACCCACAACTCATAACCCATAACC
>CAJXJE010000118.1 GCA_913054215.1 uncultured Candidatus Peregrinibacteria bacterium
ACCGAAAGCCTTGTTCAAAAGCATATTGGTATGCAGCATCGCATATTGCCATACGGCATGAAGCGGATCACCTTCTTCAGGAAGCCAACACTGAGAAAAGAATATCCGTGCTTTTCCATCTTCAGTAAAAAATGTCTGGGGCTGGGTCGTTGCACTCAGAAGTGTGTCGTCATTACAGAACAAAAAGCATTCGGCAAGACCAGGAATACGATCAATGAACAACTCAATTGCATGGGAATTAAATGTCGGAAGCACCGAGTGGTCCGGGAAAATTTCTTCGTGCGTTACCATGTGTATTTTTGGATGTGATACATCCAACCACTCCGGTATCTGTCCATTGGTAACAATGTGAATTTTGCGTATCCATGGAGCATACTTTTCCATTGAACGTAGGGCGTAACGCAGCTCACCATGATCCATAAATCGCTGATCTCCACCTGCATCATTTTTCATGCCGATTTCCTTGGCATCCCAATATGTGCGAGAGATTCTGTGTTCAGGGTCATTGCCATCCACCCAAAGAAATACAGCATCCACAGGAAACATATCTGCAGTGTAACAGAAAATTTCTACATCATATCCATTTACCTTTATCCTCTAGTCCACTTGCCGAAGATCGTCGGTGATTTTCTGCTGTCTTTTCATCATAATCCTATAGTATCAGTACCCAACATTATGAGTATCATCTCTATAACATGGGCTCGCAATGAAGAAGATATCATCGAGAGTTTCGTGCGTCATAACGTTGCGATTGTGGATCGTATGATAGTGGTGTTGCATCGATGTACAGACGATTCTTTTGCGATCCTCACGGCTCTGCAGAACGAGGGCTTCCCTATCACAGTACAAGAAGATAACCGTATTGCGTACCAGCAATCATCGGTCATGACACAGACGATGCACACGTATGTGAGTGATGCGGACTGGATAGTCCCACTTGATGCTGATGAATTTCTTGTGTGTGACAAAGATGCATTTGCAGTATTAGACACCAATACAATCTATACGATGCCATGGCGAACGTACGTGCCTACACCGAACGATAATCTATCACGGAGTATTCTTGAGCAGATAACACATCGCAGAACGCATGAACCCGAACAATACTACAAAGTGATCATCCCTCGTTCTATAGCACAACATCCAGAGACAGCTCTGCTTATGGGAAGTCATGGTGTACTGCAACACAATAAACGTCTGCCTCACACACAGGCGCAAGATATAGTGCTCGCACATTTTCCCGTACGCTCCGAAAGCCAATTACGTAAAAAGATAATCAATGGTTGTGAGGCTCACCTTGCAGATCCAGATCGAAACTCTGGGGAAATCTATCAGTGGCACGCCCTCTATGACCGTTGCAAAAATCCTGAGCCTATTGATGCTTCAGAATTGCAAACCATTGCTATGAACTATGCGATACCTGAGCATCTTCCATCTAAAGATACTTCCCTTATTTGTGATCCAATCCACAGAAATAGTGCAATGAGGTGCTAGGTTTTGTATCTTGTATCTTGTATCTTAGTGCTTATGTTGTCCGCCCCCTCTCCATTTAGCTTCATCCTCTTCGGTGCTTCCGGGCACTTGGCGAAGTTAAAGCTGTATCCAGCGTTCTATGTGCTTGCACTCAAGAAGCGGTTACCAGAAAACTATAGCATCGTTGGGTTCGCTCGAAGTGATATGGATGATGAGTCTTTTCGCGCACTTGTAGAGGAATCTATCCGCGAACACATGCCTGCAGTAACAGAAGCTGCACTCACCGATTTCCTCACACATGTGTACTACCACCAAGGTCAGTATGACGAAGTCAAAGACTACACTGCACTCGACACAAAGCTCACTGCTCTCGAAAAAGGCTGGAAAGACCCTGTGCGACTAGCGTACCTCTCTATACCACCAAGCGTATTTACGAACGTGACAGAAAACCTCTGCAAAGGCGGAGTACACGACCATAAAAAGAATGGTGACTTCCGCTGTGTCGTAGAGAAGCCTGTAGGTAACAACCTTCAAAGTGCAGAAGACATCTATAAAAAACTGCAGAACTGTTTCGGGCCCGAGGAGATCTACTTGCTAGACCATTACCTCGGAAAAGAAGCGGTACGAAACGTGTACTACCTTCGCTATGCAAACCCACTGCTTGAACGTGTGTTTAAAAACACATTGATCCATCATGTGGAGATCACTGCATCGGAACCTGGCGGACTTGAGGGTCGTGCAGGCTACTTCGAACACACGGGAACCTTTCGAGACATGCACCAGTCACATTTACTGATGATCGCCTCTCTGCTCACTATGCGCCTTGAGACAGATGACAGCTTTGGCGCTAGTAGGCTCAATGCACTCGAACAATTCTATCTGCCTCCTGCTACAGACCTCAATGATGTTGTCATCCAAGGACAATACGAGGGATACAGCAAAGAAGATGGCGTAGCAAAAGACTCACGCACCAATACGTACGTTGCACTAAAACTCATGAGTCGTACGTCTCGCTGGCAGGGGATCCCATTTTATCTTCGCAGTGGGAAACGTCTTGATAAGAAAGAAACACGCATCTCCATCGCCTTTCAAGAGCCACGCAAAATAGGGAAGGGGTCTTTTCCGAACCGTCTGGACATCATCCTGCAAGGAGAAGCTGGTTTGAAGCTGCACCTGCAAACAAAACTTGGTGGTACAGAACCAGAGTTTCGCCCACTTATTATGGAAGACCCACTCGTCTGTGTTGGAGACTGTCTGCCAGAACACGGTCTACTTCTACTGGAAGCGATCCACGG
>CAJXJE010000119.1 GCA_913054215.1 uncultured Candidatus Peregrinibacteria bacterium
TACAAAAGGGATTTCTTTTAAGATAGTGGATCTCTGTACGACGAGCGGAGTGATCATTGCCGTAATACCCAAAATTAGAAGGGTATTTGATATATTGGAACCTACGATGTTACCAATAGCGATATCCGCACTTCCTTGAAAGCTCGCGATGATGTTAACGATAAGCTCTGGTGCAGAAGTTCCAAAGGACACCACAGTCAGTCCAATCATCAAATCGCTCAGTCCCACTCTTCTTGCTATGGATGAAGAACCCTCCACAAGCCAATCTGCACCCTTGATTAGCAGAATGAATCCGCCGACGAGATAGACAAGAGGCATAATCATTACAGGAAGTGTATAGGATGTACTGTAAAAATTGCTAGTATTGCTGGATAGCTTGATCAGTGAGTGGTTTAATGCTTGCACTATGTCGGACCCAAAAGATCCTCCTCAGGCGCAAGACGAAGAACTTGCAAAGCTCAAAGAGATTGCAGCGCGTGCACAGGCAGATTTACAGAACGCAAAGATCCGTATGGAAAAAGAGGCTCAGGAGATTCGTAGCTTCGCCATGCAGGGGCTTTTAGAAAAGCTTCTACCGACCATTAGCAACTTTCAGAGAGCATTTGAACATTTACCCGAGGATATTGCAGATCATGATTGGGTAAAAGGACTGTATGTAACAGAGCAGCAGCTGATGGCAGATTTACAATCGGTAGGGCTCAAAAAAATCGAATCGATGGGACAACCAGTCGATTCGCAGATTCATGAAGTATTACAGACGGCTGAAGGTGACAAAGATATCGTCGTGCAAGTACTCGAAGAAGGATACACACTCAATGGAAAGGTGATTCGCCCTGCAAAGGTTGTCGTCGGAAACGGGGACTGATCAGTAACCTGTGATCTGTGATTCAAAAGCTTCTCCCTTCTCTTCAAAATCTTTAAACATCCCGTAGCTCGGAGATGCAGGTGAGAGGAGGCAGATTGGTATTCGGTTGTCGGTTGTCGGTGATCGGTCTTTTGCAATGTTTACGGCTTCTTCCATAGAAGCTGCTTCATGCACAATAATCTCAGCTCCGGAAATCGCATCACCTATGCGCGGTCCACTCTCTCCCATCAAAATTACATGATCTATCCCCGAGGCTGCGATGACTTCCCCAAGTTGAGTGAAGTCATTTCCACGATCTTGTCCGCCGAGGATGATCGTACTGATTTCTGGTGTTAGTGCATGGATAGCGGCGATGGTCGATTCGGGTGTTGTAGAGATAGCATCGTCTACCCAGACGATGCCGCTATACTTGCCCAGATTTTTTAGTCTGTGTGGTAGACCCTCAAAATTGCGTACCGCTTCGATGATCACTGAATCATCAATGCCAAGATGCCTTGCAACAGCTGCTGCGGCACCGATATTAAAGAGGTTATGAGTACCGACGAGCTTGGTATCGATAATGGCAATAGGGGAGTCGTCTTCGCCATACGCTACTGCCTTTCCACTCGAGCATTCGGCGATCTCTTTGGCTCCATCGGATTTGTCGTAGTAAAAGACGATGTCGTCCGTTGATTGGAACTTGGTCAGATGCTTTTTGGCTTTTTTGTAGGCTTCCAAAGATCCATGGTAGTCCAGATGCTCTGGGAAGAACGACGTCACGACAGCAATCTGTGGGCTTCGTGTCACTTTCATCAATTGGTAGCTGGAGAATTCTTGAACAAAAAATTTGTTCAATCCTCCTTCTTCAATGTGGGCAATGGCAGCGTCACCGATGTTTCCAACCAGTCTTACCTCTTTACCAGCTTCTTTCAAGATTGCCTTGATCAGGCTGGCAGTGGTGCTTTTACCTTTTGATCCTGTTACCCCGATCACGGTGGTCTGTGGGTCGATCGAATCGAGGAAGATCTGTGTAGAATTCGTGATTGGTAATTCATGATTGGTAATCAGATGAGGAGGGATTCCTGGTGCCTTGATCACACAGTCAAATTCATTCAGATTTTCTAAATAGTCGGGACTGTCTTTCCTATCTCTTAAATCTACCTTTGCATCAGGTGCATACCTCTTCAGTGCTTCTTGCATTGCCATTCCTTCGCGGCCATGGGCACCGAGGATTGCGATTGACTTGCCGTTGAGGTCCCTAATATCCATCAGCGGTCACGGTACATCTGCATGACGGGCGTGTCATTAAATTCTCCACGCTCTTTGATCATCTCAAAGGCCTGGGTTGTTTCCTCAGGTGTCCCGACACATTCAAATGGCTTGAAGCCTTCTAAGCCCAGTAGTTGCTTGTACAGAGGAATCGTAGAGCTGTCTTCAAAGATATTCTTTTCAAATATCTTTTCCACGGTGTCCCGTTTGAGATGTGCTGCCATCAATGCAAAGACAAACGTGCACTTGGGGCATGTGCCACACCAGCGTTCTTGGAGGTGCTCACCTGCAACCTTCCAGTTTTTGTTACAACTGGTCGTGCAGGCAAAGTAATGCGGAAGCTTGGCAAACTCACCAGCGATCTCGAGCTCTGTGAAACTGCGAAGCTTGCTGAAGTATTTTAGGTTCTCGTTTATATACTTTTTGATGTATCCATCAAAGGCTGTTTCGAATTCTTCGCTCTTACTCCATTGATGATTAATCTGCTTTCCGAGATATTCCACATTCCCTTCGTTAGCACTTTTTTCATTACTCATAATAATTTCATCAAACCCTATGGCTTCTGCAACAACGACTGCAAGACAACTGAGGTAAGCAGTGATAGGGATGTGTCCGTTGAGTGCTCCTTGCTCG
>CAJXJE010000120.1 GCA_913054215.1 uncultured Candidatus Peregrinibacteria bacterium
TTACAGCGGCTGTAAGGCGGTTGCGCACAAAGAGGCCGATGGTGTTATCGGCTTGCTCTTCAAAGAGTGTTTGCACCTTTGGCGCTCCGTTATCCGTAAATCCTATAAGCACTCTTCCGCGGTTGAGCGGAGGATCGGTTGTTTGTCCAACAACCCAATCGACGTCCTGTTTTCCAATGCCAGTTTCACGAAAGCTTCCAACACCCTTTACATCTATATCTCCTTCTTGCGCCTCTTTAACAAGGTAGCGTACCTCGAAGATAAATGGTGTCGTCATCTCAACGTTGAGTTTCTCTGCAGCTGGAGCGTTATCTACTTTTACTCCGATAGTGGCTACTTTGGCTTCTTGGTCGTAGTCGATATCGTAATCAATCAGGTTTCCTTCTAGACGAGCTAACCTTCTTTCGATAACGTGACGGGTTGCGAGAGAAAGATCTGTCATACGACCAGCGTCTTCTGTATCAAATGTAACATGGTATGTTAGCTCCGTAGGAGTATTGCCGCATGCAGTGAGAAGCAGCGCAAAAAGCACGGGAGCAAGAATTTTTTTCATAGGCTGCTAGTGTAAACGGAAAACGGAAAGTGCAAAATGGAAAAAGCGTACTTTCCACTATCCGTTTTCCACTTTCCACTTGCTTATTCGTCCCGAATAAGCTTGGTTCCCTCTCGGAGCATTTTGCCCGTCAAATCGATGCCTTTAAGCTGGCACCCCTTATCGAGGACACAATTGCTGAGTACACAGTCCTCTATGTGGCAGTCTTCAAAGATTACGACATCTGTAAGATCTGATCCAGATACCTTCGATCTTGCCCCGAGTACGACAGATCCACTGCAGGTTGTATCGGTCAAGCTCGATCCTTCTTCCTCTATCACACTATCTCCCACCAGCTCTTTGGTAGCTTCGATGTAGGCATCAAATGATCCAATATCAAACCAGGGCTCAGAGAAAGAGAAACATTTAATAGCCTTTCCGCGATTGAGAATTTCCTCGAATACACCACCGACGTTATCGGGGTGCGCTACGGCGTGATCGATCAGAATAGGGAGTACAGATTTTGGCAGGAGTGAACAACCAGTATTAACGAGAGTGGTTTTGGGTTTCTGTGGCTTTTCCTCGAAACCATTGACCTGGGTTCCATCTGCAATAACGGTACCGAATGCGCTGGCTTTCGAAAGATCCCCAATATCATGTACAGCAATCAATGTCGTATCTTCGCAAGCGGAAGCCAAAAACGCATCAAAAGAAAATCCACAATAGTTGTCTCCAGTCAGTAGCAACACATCATCATCAATCTTTGCGTCCTTTATCCACTGAGCAGTAGCACCCAGTGCTCCGAGTTTATGGTCGTCGCTTTTGGTGTCCTCAATCAGAATCTCTACGTTCGCTCTTCCGAAACTCTTCGCCCAATCTTCAAAGGCATCTTGAAATACTGCGTTCGTGCTGATGGTCACAGGTACATCTGCTGGGATATCGCGCACGAGGTATTCAATGAGTGGAACTCCTGCGAGAGGAAGCAGTGGCTTTGCCCTCTTTTCTGTAAGAGGCCAGAGCCTTGTGGCAAATCCGCCGGCGAGGATAAAGGCGTGCATACTATTTAAAGAACCACATCAATTTACTCTCCCTGGGTCCTACCATCGTCACCGGTTGTCCTTCCAGAGACTCTACTTTCTCATCACGTTCAACAATCCCTAATACTGAAGGCAGAAGCATGTAGGTAATCTTCTTCTGCCTACAGGCGCTGAGGAGATTCAATACTTGCTCAAGGTCAGAGCATTGGATGAGATGGGTAATACCTTCGTTCAGTACATCCTCTAGCTTATTGAGTTTGCCCCGTACAGGGACGCCATCAATATCAGAATCTTTACAGCCTCTGCCATCGAGTACTGCTACAGGTTTTAAGGGGTTTGATCCTTTGTTCAGTTTCTTGATCAGTTCACGTGATTCTCTCGTGACTCCAACGATCAATGTTGGGAACACAGGAGGATCTTTACGAAGCATCGCTCGTTGGAACTTCGAATAGAGCAGGTGCCAGATCCAGATTGTGACTGTCGAAATGACGAGTGCATACAAAAGAAGCATGCGACTGAAGAAGAGACCGTAGAAGAAGTAGTAGCCAAGGGCAAACAGTGCTGTACCGACTGCTGAAGAATAGATGATGTAGGCGAGGTTGCGCATGCTGCCTTGTGATCTTGTGAGTGCGAAGGTTCTCGTAGTAATTAGTACGACAAGCCATAGTGGAGCACTGATAGCGACTACGGTGATATAGGGCTCGAAGGGAAAGTCTGTAGACAGTATCCACCCGACTCGAACAAAGTAGGCAAGTGCATAGGATCCTATAAAGACCGCGAGGTCAGTGAGGAGCCAGAGAAGCAGTAATCCTTTGTAACGCATTGAGGCTAGTGTACTAGGGATGTGTGATTTGTGACTAGTGATTGGCTGTGCTTATTTTTGAGCAACAAACTGCTTTGGATGCCACACATATTGTAGCTTTGTGGTGTCCCAAGGAGCTTTATTCTTGTAGATGGATTTTCCTGATGCAATATGTGGAACCTTTCCTTCAAACATCACATCAAGGAACCAGGCGTACTTTTTGGCTAAGATAGGATTGTTCTGAGCGCGCGCGGCAAACACTTCATTCTGTAAAACGAAGTAGGTGAAGCTTTCTGCGTAGTCTTCGAATATGTCGTAACTTG
>CAJXJE010000121.1 GCA_913054215.1 uncultured Candidatus Peregrinibacteria bacterium
TACGGATAAGTATCCTTTAGAGCTCAACGCTTAAGCCTAAAGCCAGTGGATCCGCGTATCCCCTTTCCACCACGTCATTTGCCTTCTTGCATATTGACGCGTCTTTGCAGTAATCGAGTTTTTAAGCTGTTCGAGATCTGATCCTTCTTGCAAATAATCGATAATCTCACGATAGCCACACGCCTTCATACCCGGATCATCTTTGGTGTAGCCCGCATCCAGCAGTCCCTGAACTTCTTCAATCCATCCTGCAGCAAACAACCCCTCTGTCCTGTTGTTAATTTTAACAACAGTCTCACTTCTTTCCTTGCCGAGTCCAAGAATAAATAGGTCATATTTACACTCAGCATCCGGAGACCGCAGCTCTGTGCGAATGTTTTCGTCAAAACTTAAACCATCAGTAATACTCGCGATGTAGAGCATCGACCCCCCAACTAAGATAGGAATCTTTCCGTCACTGTGTAATTGATCGATGATCTTCTGCGCCTCCTCTTTGTACCACGCAGACGTAGCTCTGTTGCTCGGATCCAGAACATCAATCAAATGATGAGAGACACCGCGCATCTCTTCTTTTGTCACTTTTGCAGTACCAATATCCATACCAGAAAATAGCTGTCTAGAGTCTGCATTGATGATCTGCGCCCCCAGTTCTTTGGCTAGTTCTATCGAAAAACTCGTCTTTCCAGAAGCAGTTGGGCCGAGAATCACAATCAGCGGATTCACAGATTTTTTTAGGTGATCTTTTACCAGCCCCTGCCAAGAATTCTTGTCAGATGTCATCCCATAGATTATGGCTTACTGGAGACAGATACCCAAATGTTAATCATGATTATCATGATGATTGGACAATAGAATGAGTAGTCTTCCTAGTCCCCAGATAGTAAAAAACAGCGTATAATATCTCTGAAGGTTAGAGAAAAACATCTCTATCCACTATCCACTATCCATTTTCCACTTCTCGCATGGACCCCGCTATTCAATCAATCTACAAAGGAATTACCGCCGGAACTATCACGCCGCAAAACACACTTATTCCCAGTGTGATCGAAAAAACTCAGTTCGGTGAGCGTACGTATGATATCTACTCAAGGCTTCTCGAGGAACGTATTGTTTTCTTGGGTCAGGCAATAGAAGACACGATTGCAAACTCGATCATCGCGCAGTTGCTGTTTTTAGAGAAGCAGAGTCCAGATAAAGACATTACACTCTACGTAAACTCCCCTGGTGGACAGGTGAGCTCTACACTTGCGATGTACGACACCATGCAACTCATTAAGCCTGATGTTTCAACGGTCTGTCTTGGGATGGCAGCTTCTGGAGGTGCACTCATCTTGCTTGGAGGTGCAAAGGGTAAACGCTACGCGCTCCCACACTCAGAGATTATGATTCACCAGCCACTCGGTGGTATACAAGGTCAAGCAACGGATATTGCGATTCATGCAGACCACATCGTACAGACCAAGAGGATTCTAAATGAAATAATCGCTGAGCACTCAGGACAGACTATTGATAAAGTAGAGCAAGACACCGAGCGTGATAACTTCATGACAGCAAAGCAGGCTCTTGAATACGGTTTGATCGATAAAGTAATCAAATAATTATCTGAATATCAAAAGAAGCTAAAGAATAACCCTTAGCTTCTTTTTATAGTACGTATCTTTAGCTTCCGTCAGATTCGCAGCTTCCACAGCATGTACACATCTTTACAACGAGTACGTACACAATCAGCCAGATGAATGCATTGACAGCAGCTGGCATAACATCAGGAAGAGCAAAACCAGAGAGCACGGGCTTCAAGAGCATTCCAACAGGAACAGAAGCAAGAGCAAGGCCTGCAGTCCACGCAGCAATTTCGTAGTACATACCTACGGCAAACAATGCGCCACCAACAATCTGAAGTGCTGGGAAGATGTACGCCCAAATTGTTCCTAGGAACGTCAGCGGTCCAAGACCGTCTGATGTCATGGCCATGAACATTTCAAGGTTCATATAATGGGAAACACCGACAAGAAGAAGTGAAAGTCCAAATGCAAGACGAAGCGCAAGCGCCGCCGCTGCCTTTGGATCATTCATATTTAAGTGAGACATAAAAGAAGAGGGAGAACAATACACCCTCTATTGTCTTTGAATTACTGTATTTGTACAAGGCACTGCTTCATATTACGTGAAATACGCAACAGATTTTTATTCCTGTAGCTCCTGTGCATCCTATGCATCTTTTTCGACCTTCTTCGGGGCTGCTTTAGCAGCTCCAGACGACTTGATCTTGATCACCTCTATCTCGGTGTATCCCTGGCGGTGACCGTAGGTTCTGCGGTAGCGCTTGCGCCGTTTCATCTTAAATACACGAATCTTGTCTCCTCTACCATGACTAAGAACCTTCGCTTCGACAGAAGCTCCCGCAACAGTAGGGGTGCCTACCTTAACGTCGGTATCGCTTTTCGCAATAAGGTAGACCTTATCAAACGTCACTGTTTTGCCCTCCTCAGCCTTAAGAGTAGGAACGAAAAGCTTTAACCCCTCCTCGAGTTTCTCCTGAAAGCCTGCGACGTCTGCGATAGCGAACATGATCTACATTAAGGGCCGAAATGGCCAAATCGGGAGGATTCTACGTAAACGAGTACATTTGAGCAAGCACAATCCCTACAATTTCACACCAAACGTATCCTTCGCAGTGAGCGAGCCTACAA
>CAJXJE010000122.1 GCA_913054215.1 uncultured Candidatus Peregrinibacteria bacterium
CTGGGTAATGACTATTTCCTGCATCGATGATGATGTCTCCTTTTTCGAGGTGCGGAAACAAATCATCAATCACGGCATCGACTGCAGGGCCTGCTTTCACCATCAGGAGTACCGCACGCGGAGTATCTAAAGACCGCATGAGTTCTTCGTACGTTTTACACGGCACTATCATGCCCTCTTTTCCATACTCTTTTACGAAGCTATGCATGGTCTCAACCGTTCGATTAAAGACCGCAACCTTCGCACCGTTGCGCACCGCATTGCGTGCAAGGTTTGCACCCATAGTTCCAAGGCCGATCACACCTAATTGATTAATCATAGCCCTAGTGTATGGCAAATAAGTACGTAATAGAAATTTGAAAACCTGAAAACCTGAAAACCTGAAAAATGTATAATATTTCGTAAGGGTTCTATGGGCTTGTAGAACTGACTTTTTGTTTATAGATAGTCATTTGCTAGTATTCCTTTAGGATCTATTTTGAGAACTATAGAAATACAGCATTTAAGAGATCATGATAAGAATATGCTTAACAAACCTAATCCTATCAGAGATAAATCATATATATTTGCAAAAGACATGGTCCTTCTACAAAAACGACTGGCTTCAGGTAAAGAATTCGTAATCAGCAAACAGGTGATGAAATCTGGAACAAGTATTGGAGCTAATATTGAAGAAGCTCACCAATCGCAAAGTAGAAAAGATTTTCTTTCAAAAATGCAGATTGCATTAAAGGAAGCTTATGAAACTAGATACTGGATCCGTTTACTCGGAGACACAGGATACATTTCTAAGGATAGTGCTACTAGTTACATTGAGGGTGTAACTGAAATAATTAAAATTCTTGCTGTGATTGTTTCTAGAACCAGAAACAATCTTAAGGATCAAAAATAGCCTCTTTCAAATTTTCAACTTTTCAACTTTTCAACTTTGCTATTTTTTAATGCTGTTCCAATCTTCCATAAATTTCTTAAGGCCTTTATCGGTAAGGTCGTGTTGTGGAAGTTGCAAGAATACTTTGTAGGGGATCGTCGCAATGTGTGCACCGACTTTTGCAGCTCGCACCACATGTTCTGGGTCGCGAACAGATGCAACCAATACCTGTGTCTCAAATCCATAGTGACTCCACGCCTCCATAATATCAGCAATCAAATCCATACCATCCACACCAAGGTCATCCAGACGACCAACAAACGGACTGATCATCGTAGCACCTGCTTTCGCAGCCATCACAGCCTGCGGAACAGAGAAGACAAGTGTCGTATTCGTAGCGATCCCTTTACCCGAACAATACTTAAGCGTTTTTAATCCTTCTACAGTCATCGGCACTTTTACTACTACGTTCTTGTGCCAACTGCTATATTCGTCTGCCTGCTTTCTCATTTCCTCAAATTCTGTCGTGGTAATTTGAGCACTTACCTCATTAACAAGGTCACACATCGCCATCACCGTTTCTTTAAAATCTGCTCCTTCTTCCTTCGCAACAAGGCTCGGGTTAGTCGTAACACCATCTAAGATTCCCCACGAAGCAATTTCTTCTACTTTGGCTACATTGGCAGTATCGAGGAAGAGTTTCATTGGAGGAGAGGGGAGTAATCGAGCGCATTATAGAGCAGAATTCACTGGATTTTAAGCCCAAAACAGCTAGCCTGTAACAAATCTTTTATTTATGCGTATTTGGGCTGGATTTCTATCGGCGTTTGTCCTTGCTGGATGCACAGCTTCTACTATAACAGTAGATCTGGAACCTTCCTCCGAAGCCAAGGTGAACTTCGAATTTGATAAGGATCCCGTGCCAGAGGAGTCCGATATCCAAGAAATCAGCCTCCCGAGCAAAGCCTACATAGAAGTGCCCTATACGGTGCAAGCCCCTCACGCGAACTGGGATAACCCCTATCAGGAGTCCTGTGAGGAAGCCGCCATCATTATGGTGGATTACTTTTTACGCGGCGCAGAACTTTCTGCCGACCAAGCGAACCGTGAAATTTTACAACTGACGAATTGGGAAGAATCCAACCACTATAAATATGATGTATCACTAGAAGAGCTCGCTTCTATTGTCGAGGAATATTACGGATACGAAACACGCATCAGCGAAGATGTGACACGAGAATCAATTATGTACGAAATAGCAAAAGGTAACCCCGTGATTGTGCCTGCAGCTGGTAGAGATCTCGGCAACCCCTACTTCTCAGGACAAGGACCGTGGTACCACATGCTGGTGATTACTGGGTACAACTGGAGACACTTTATTACCAATGACCCAGGGACCAAGCGTGGGCAAGACTACAAATACAAACACCGCGTACTGCTTGATGCGATACATGACTGGACTGGCGTCAAAGAAGATATACGCAACGGGCCAAAGAGGATGTTGATTATGCAGAAATAGCGTTCCTCATATCTGTCTGAATATCGCTACGCCACTTTTCGAGTAATGCTGAATCAGCTCCTAGACGATTGATAGCCTCATCCGCAGAAATAAGATTTTCATTACCCTGACGAATACTACAAATTAAGCCTGAGAGTAAGGCATCTGCTGGATACCTTGCATGATACTTTCGAAGAGCAGGGACGAAGCCATCAGGTGTAGCTTCTGCAACTGCTTTGCCTAGTTCAGCGCTTTGATCTCCACCCATATCTGCACGCTATTGCAATAGTTGCTCTCATGC
>CAJXJE010000123.1 GCA_913054215.1 uncultured Candidatus Peregrinibacteria bacterium
GATAGCTATCGATGTTCGAGAGGCGTGTAAACCAAGTCGTGCGGGCAAGGGTCAATGGACGTATGGCTTTGTTTCAGAGCTTCTAACACGTGACCTAGACCTTGTATTTCTTTCTGACGCACCTTTACCCGATGAGTGGGGTAGTCCATCGATAATTCTTCCTTCTGGTTGGAAGTGGCATATCAAGGCACTAAAGTATGTAAAAGATAATGGAATTGATCTTTATGTTAGTCCAACGAGTTACATCATTCCTGCACTGCTTTCCTCTATTCCTTCTGTGATGATCGTGCACGATATGATTGCATTTCGTAGTGAGCCACACGACAAAAAGGCGACGATCATAGAGCGACTTACGTTGAAACGTGCTCTTTCGAGAGCTACACATGTTTGTACTGTTAGTAAATCTACCGCTCTGGACATTCACAATAGGTATCATGATCTTGTACGCCCTACTGTTATCTATGCAGGTCCGATGCACGAGCATGCGAAACAGAATTCTTCTGACGACAGAACTATTGCTTGCATCGGTACAGTCTGCCCTCGAAAAAATCAGCACAGACTTGTTCAGGCATATAATGCATTGCCTGATGAACTTCGATCAAAGTACGTTTTAAAAATCGTAGGAAACAAGGGGTGGCACTGTAGTCGCACGCTAGATCTCATCGAAAACTCAGAGGGAGTTTCTTGGTCAGGTTATGTATCAGATAAGGAATATGATTCACTTCTTTCTTCTTGTGCTGTCCTTGCACTCCCCTCCCTTTATGAGGGATTTGGGATGCAGATCTTAGATGGTTTACAACGAGGTATTCCCATACTTACATCTGACCGAGGAAGTCTCTGCGAAGTGGTTGGTGACATAGCTGTACTTAGTGAGCCTATGTCTGTCGAAAGTATTACCAATGGCCTCACATCGATACTGACAAACGACAACCTCCGTTCTCGTCTAGCTGCTGCTGGTCCTGAGCAGGCTGAAAGATTCTCATGGAAAAGGACGGTAGATGCCTTTCTGGCTACTATTTCCTGATATACTGTTTACATGCTCAAGTATAAGCGCATTGGGATAACCGTTAAATCTGGTCTTGATTCCAAAAATGAGGCGGTTGAGAAAGTGATCAGTATCTTAGAGTCGCTTGGTGCGGAGATACTTATAGACCCTAAGCGTGTAGACGACCTTGGTTCGAAATACCCTGCATATTCATCGGAAGAGGATATAGACCTCCTTCTTGTTATAGGAGGAGATGGGACGATTCTTCGCTCTATTCGAGATCTACAGACATTTACTACCCCCATTCTCAGTGTAAACAGAGGCACCGTGGGATTCCTCGCTGAGACAGAGCTCGATGAGGCAGAGGAGCTTCTCCCAAAGCTTCTTTCTGAAGAAGGCATACTGGAAACACGAAGTTTGCTCGATGTCACTGCAAAGCGTGGATCTAAAGTAATCTACTCCGGCCATGCTCTCAACGAAGCAGTTATTGCTCAAGGAACTATTGCTCGTCTTGTCGACCTTCATGCGAAAGTAAATGGAGAAGACCTTACGACATTTCATGCAGATGGACTTATTATTGCAACACCGACCGGTTCCACAGCGTATTCTCTTGCAGCCGGTGGTCCGATAGTTCACCCAGCACATAATGCAACGATCCTCACCCCGATCAACCCTCATAGCTTTAGTCAGAAGCCAATCGTCCTTCCGTCGAGTGATGAGATTGAAGTATCTGTCCTGACGAAAGCAAATAAGTTCAAAGACACAGAAGTTGTACTGACTCTCGATGGACAAGTATATGTTCCTCTTCAAAATGGAGACGTCATCTTTGCATGTGGATCTAAAACAACAATTCAGTTTCTACGTCGAAAACAAGATACATTCTTTGGTACACTGCGAACGAAACTCAAGTGGGGTGAACGACTGGAGTCGTAGTACTATCTATGTACTAGCGATAACACTATGTAATCTACTGATCGATTTATCATCATTCATACTTTGAATATCGAAAAATGATATGAAGCCAGATTGCTCTGCATCTAGTGAGGCAACGGTACTAGTATTATCTCTAGCTTTTGTTATTAATCTACCTGTATTCCCACCCGCTTCACTTTCAAATAGATGCAGTGGTGCTACGCTCCGCAAGCCTTTTCGAATCTCCAGAGCAAAGCTAGAATCGACTCTGTTTGAGGCCACAACCATGCAATGTCGCAATTTTCTACCAGAATGAAATACGAGAGATCCAATCTCAGGTCCTGCATGCGATATACCATCTACAAACGCAATGCTGAACTCAGCATCACTGTAGGGGGATTTTTTCAAATAGTTATATGTTCCTTTTGCCCCTTCACCTATTGGCCATTTGTGACCATTTAACCTAGTTTCAAAATTATTTTCTGCAAAGACTCTACGCACTATCCTTAAGAATCTTCTTCTGTCTGGATCTATCTCTCCTATTTCCCTACGCCCTTTTCCACACCTGTCGGGGTTGAAATCTGTTCGTTCAAAGACATTTAATGTCACTGGAATATCTACCATGATCCATTATTGCGCTATAGAGAGCGGTTTGTCAATTCTTCACGATCATCTCTTCCCGACCTTGTCCTGTTCCTATGAGGCCTACAGGTACACCTGTCCGCTTTTCGATGAACTCGA
>CAJXJE010000124.1 GCA_913054215.1 uncultured Candidatus Peregrinibacteria bacterium
TGTCATTGGAGGGTTTGTTCCCGATGGCACTGGGGCAATCGTAAACTCTTCTCGCAGTATTATCTTTGCAAGTTCAGGTCGCGATTGGCAAGAGGCTGCACAAAAAGCCGCTGAAGTAATGAAAAAGGATTTGGATTCTGCACTACATACTGAGTAAATTTGAAAACCTGAAAAGTTGAAAACCTGAAAAGCAACTTTCAAATTTTCAGCATTTCAAAATTGCTTCTTTACTTCCAAATGCTTCCCTGTGCTATGGGTTTTTCGAGCTCTATCCAGTTATAGGCACCTTGCCCATCTGTCCACCGTATATCTCCCATCTCTCCAGACTCGATACTGGTAGAAATAACACCGGATTTAAGAAGATCTATCTGCAATAGAGGATTTTCAATCCTGTCATCGATATCCAACCTTCCCCATAGCTGCACGATGATGGATTGACCTTCGATCATCCCAACAGCAGCAGGAATATTCATACAATTAATACGCTGTGAACCTTCCAGTGAACAGGGAGAGCTCGCTATAGAATGCAGTGCACCCAGAGAAAAACCCGATAGGAGTACTCCACGTCTTTGTGACTGCGTGAAGGTGAGATGATTCACCCGCAGCTCAGCACCGTCGAGATACTCTCCGGCAATTTCGAACTCTGCAAGCAGCACGTTCTCTCCCTCACCAAGGTCCACTATAGGTGGCCTATTATTAGTAACACTTGTAATGTGTGCATTCGCTGTTTGATGTGAAGGGTACGCAGTATTTGCTGCAATAATTTGATAGGATTCCTCTTTGCCGAGCAGGCTTACCGTTATGGACATCCACTTTACTTGAATCAACTCTTCTGGAAACCCAACAGCGGTATCTTGCAACACAGCTTCTATACCAAGGGACTTGCCCTGGATGACGAGGATGTAATCGACAACCGTATCTGATTGCGCCTTCCATGTGCGATCGTTCTGATCGTATGTATCTGGTGAAAGCTCTGCAATGCGTGTCCCTTTTTCGTCGATGAGATACAGACTACGAACATTCTTTGTCTCTTCACGGAACTTCACCGTTACATTGGCAATCGCTACGGATTCAGACCTAGGCCGAAAGAACCCACTTGCAATAATGTCGCGACTCCCAAGGAGAAGGAAATGGCTTTGAGCAGGGAATGGGGATGGAAGTGGAAGTGGAACTACAGAGGACTCAGAGGGTGCTGAGGACTGAGAGGATGCTGAGGATGCTGAGGATGCTGAGGATTCTGCTGTCTCTCTTTGCACTCTCGCCGCAATCTCTTTTGCTATTACGAGGTTCAAACTTTTTTCTGATAAGCGATAGGTTTCGAGATCTCCTTCTTCGTGTGCACGATACGCAGCTGCCAGTCGCGCCATTTGCCCACGTGTTATAGAACGATCAAATTTGATGGTTGACGGAAGAGCTGTCCTATTAAACTTCGCAGCCCGCACATATCCGGCATACCACGGTTCATCATCTGCAGAGAAGGCGATGTATTCGTAGAGTTCTCCTAAAATCTTTAACGCCTCTGCGTAGTTTACGGGCCGTCCGGGTTTAAATTCTCCGTCTGGGTATCCGCTCACCATCCCGCGCTTCTTGGCTAGACAAACATACTTCGAAAACCAGTCATCACGAGAGACATCGGGGAAACAGTTTTTTGCATCAGAAGAACTTACCCGCACCTTTGGATAACTGGCGATAGCGATTTTTAAAAACTCTGCACGGTTGAGTGTGCGGTTGGGTCGAAAGGCGCCATCGGGATATCCTGACACCGCTTTGAGAGATGTCAAAAGACTGATACCGGCAGACTCTGCGGGATTGAAGGGTGCATCGGTATACAGAAGACCGAGATTACGGTATTCGAGCGCAACTACCTGCAATGGGAGTATAAGACCGGCGAATATCGCTATCTTTTTCATTGGATAGGATTCTACCACACTTCAGTTGCAGTATTGCGCTAACCCCTGAATACTTACCGGCGAGCCCCCGTAGTTCAATGGATAGAACGGCCCCCTCCTAAGGGGCAGATGTAGGTTCGATTCCTACCGGGGGCACCATGGACTTTATGGCTTTATAGAAACATAATTCAATAATTGACACTTGTGATAATAGTTCTATCATAAATTTATGAGTGCAATCGATAAAGCAGATCTAATCCAGAAAATTGCGTATTCTAGCGTTTCCAAAGGTTCGCGCGCTGTAAGCCGAGATGTCGACGGATTCAGCATAACTCTAGTGGTGCCTGGTCAAGGTACAATACAAATCATGGCAGCTAAGATGATGGCGGGAGCACTAGAAAGTAAACTGAGTGGGCTTCCTGGTGAACTTTCCGTTGGACATCGTCAATCTGTTGAGCTGGCTGTAACAAGCTTCTTTGATGCAGCAAGAGAAGTAGAAATAGTACATGGATTAGTCGATGCAGACCAAGCAGTAGCTATGCGAAAAATTGCTGAGCTTTTCGGTAAGAAAACGGTGGAAGATTAGATGGGAATTGACAGACATTTGTTCCAATCCCCTTGGGTAGCAACAACAGGGATAGGAGCTACTACCCGTGCTAAA
>CAJXJE010000125.1 GCA_913054215.1 uncultured Candidatus Peregrinibacteria bacterium
TACTGACGTTTTCACGCTTCGTTGACCGAATACTCTCTTCATCAAATTTCTCTCCGGCGCTATGCAAAGCGGTAATCAGATCTTCTGTGGCACTTTCCTGTCTGCCAACGAAATCTATAAAGCTATTGTCTTCACCGAGATATTTGCGATAGATTTGCGACACAACCCCTTTGGGAAAATGCTCAATACAATTACGGATGAACACATCAAATTGATGTGATGCACACCTGCTATCCAACCATGCTCCTTTGACAGTACCGCTACGCCAACCGTGTTCCATCCTATACGACCACTGCGACTGGTACCACGTCAGTGGATTGCGAACGAACGCAAAGGTGTATCTGTCTGGAACACTGCCGAGACAATCGAGGTTACCATGACGACCCCCTATTTCTGTATAGGGAATACCAGCACGCTCTATAGCCTTTTGCACCCAGCATCCACCTGTTTTGGGAATGTGAATGAATAGAGAATGCGGAAGCAAAAGAGCCATGAACGCACTCTATCACGCATAGTCGAACATCTCCATGGCCAACTGCTCACTCTTGGCCACAGCCGCAGAAAGCTCCGGCGTATACCGGCATTGATCCTTCCAAACAGATAATTTCGCCGCTTCATTTACCGGTGGTACCGCACGAATGGACTCTTCTGAGTATTGCTCCCCTGCCATCTGCAACGCCTTGAGAAGATCTTCCACCAGCGTCTCTTGTCTTCCCACAAAATCTACACCCGATGCATCGGCACCAACATGTCTACGATACATATCGGAAACATACCCAGGGTAATACTCCACACAATTCGCAACAAATTCCTGGAAGTTGGTCGAGTAGCACTTCCTATCCATACCTTTTGCATCTCTCCATTGTGTTCGCATTCTGTAAGCCCAGTACGACTGATACCACGAACGTGGATCTCGAACGAACGTAAAAGAATAGTATCCTTCGGGTGGTGGAGATGCAGAGAGAACCGTGTGACTGGAATGAAATGTTTCTGCAGGTACCCCACCTCTCCGCAGTGCTTCTTTTACCCAATTGCCCCCTGTTTTTGGGATGTGATAGAACACGGATTTTGAGAGGAGGAGTGCCATGGTTCAACGTGGAAAATGCTATAGTAATTTTCAATGTACATGTTATCCTACGCTTCCTATAATAAACAACTATGGGTGATGTATTTGGAAAATTATGGCAGTATCTTTTGCACCCTCTCTTGGAGAGAGCAGAGTCTATACACATTCTTGAAATTGGATCTGAAACAGGAGACACCACAAAGAAACTTGCAGAGTACTGCTTGCGAAAGAACGGTACGCTCCATGCAATTGACCCAAGTCCTCGTTACGATACAACCAAGTGGGCAGAGCGCTACGGCAAGATGCTTACCTTTCACCAGAGGACAAGTCTGGAAGCTTTGCCAGATATTTCTGGATATGACACCGTACTCATTGATGGTGACCACAACTGGTACACGATCTATAACGAGTTACTGTTGATTGAGGAAAACAGCAAAGAGTTCCCTCTTATTTTGCTAAATGACACAGGTTGGCCGTATGCAAGACGAGATCTCTACTACAATCCCGATACTATTCCTTCGGAATTTCTCCATACACATGAGAAGAAAGGAATCATTCCTCAACAAAGTACACTCGTGAAACACGGGGGTCTTAATACACAACTTGATCATGCAACGACAGAAGGTGGTACGCGTAACGGTATCCTCACTGGTATTGAAGATTTTTTGAAGCAATCAAAGTCGAAGCATACATTTATTACTATTCAAGGATTCCACGGTCTGGGAATACTGGCTTCTGATGCTTTTTTAGAGAGTAAACCAAAGCTCAAACGCTTCTTAGATTCGCTGACAGAAAATGTAACACTGCTTGAACACGCCAGCGTACTGGAGCAGGAGCGCATTGCAGAAAAACTACGTGGATCAGAAGGGCGGCTGGTAGAAAAAGCTCTGCTGGAACGAGCGAACCTAACCATTGCCACAAATAACCGCATACTCAAAAAAGAACAAAAAAACTGGGCTACAAAATGTGATTTGTGGACTGAAGAAAGGGCAACATGGGCTGAAGAAAGGGCAACATGGGCTGAAGAAAGGGCAACATGGACTGAAGAACAACAAAGGTTAACAAAATCATTGCAGCATATTATGCAATCGAAAAGTTGGCGATGGACCAAACTACTCAGACGCACAGAAGCATTACTACATAGGAAACTAAAACATCGCGTTTCTGCACCCTTCAAACTCAAAGCCGTTACTCCCCACTCAGACTTTGCAGTATCCGTTATTATCCCTTGCCATAATTACGGTGCATTCCTTGGTAAAGCCATCGAGAGTGTTCTTGCGCAAGCGTACAAACCGGCAAAGATCATCGTTATGGATGACGCATCAACAGATGATACAAAAGAAGTAACCATGCGCTACAGTGACAGGGGAGTCGATTATGTCCGATGCGAGAATCGCAGCCTTTCTCTTACGCGGAATGCAGGAGCCATGTACACGAATACGCCGTTCCTCATGTATCTCGATGCCGATGATTATTTGCCTCC
>CAJXJE010000126.1 GCA_913054215.1 uncultured Candidatus Peregrinibacteria bacterium
TCATACATGTCAAACATTGTGTTCCACTCTTTGGTCGTGTTCCACTCTCCATTCGTGCGTGCATGCATATGAGCAGGGTCTACCGTCGGATAGATGCCAAATTCTTTTGAGAGTCTGAGGACTTCCTCAAGTGAACCAAATTGCGTACCCTTTCCCATGGTTTCAAAGCCTAGATTAATCGTCAAACCTTTCTTGTTTGCACGTTTCATAATATCTTCTGTCGCTCTATACACATTGTCATACACCTCGTCTGGGTCCATCTTTAAATAGAATGCAGGATGGGCGCATACAGAATGGGCTCCTGCGAGTTGTCCCATTTCCATAGCATCAAGAATACGAATTTTCGAAGCTTCCAGCTTCTCTTCTTCAATCGCGTTCAAGTTGATGAAATACGGTGCATGAACTGTGAGGTAGATATCAAGTTCCTTAGCAGTTTTAGCGATATTGGCTATGTGCTCTTCGTTTTTTGGTACGCGTTGTACCCATTCCATCTCCATAGCCGTGATACCAAGCGAGTGAGCGTGTTTTAGTCCTTCTATAGTTCCTGCTTTCCCAGGGGTGGTACGCGGGACACCGGCGACGGCAAAGTGTAACATGGGACTATTCTACCATGGCTCTCTCCCAAGAAATCATAGATCGTACATTAGGCTCTTCTCAAGGAGCACAAGGCTACCGTGTGTGTGAAATATTGCTGGATGCAGGCTTTGAGGCTAACTGGGTGGGAGGATGTGTACGCGATATGGCACGAGGGATCATCCCAGAAGATATTGATATCGCTACGGATGCCAAGCCAAAAGACATCGTCGATCTTTTTGATAAGTTCGATGACACGGCAGCTGCACTTGGCGCAGTTGTAGTTTCACTCGAGGGCCACACATTTGAGGTAACAACATATAGAAAAGATCACGAACTCAGTGATGGTCGCTTCCCGGAGTCTGTAGAATTTACCGATCAGACATCCGATGCCTCCAGGCGCGATATCACAATCAACGCTCTCTATTGGAACCCAATTAGCTCGAAGCTTATTGATCCATACGATGGAGAGAAAGATCTGAACGAAAAACTGATTCGATTTATAGGAGATCCCGAGCAGAGAATCGTACATGATGCATTACGACTGCTCCGTGTGATTCGCTTTAGAGCACTCATAAGCGGTCAGTATCACCCTGAGACCTTCAAGGCTCTCCATAACAAGGCTCAATTAGTCTCAATACTTTCAGGGACCAGAAGATACGCAGAACTTGAGAAAATGCTATTGGGGCCACATCCAGAAATTGCTTTCGAAGACTTATGGGAAACTGATGTTATCGAAACGCTTCTTCCAGAGTTGCACGCGTGCAAAGGTGTCGCACAGCCATCCATTTCACACAAAGAAGGGGATGTCTGGACTCATATTCTTCAAGTAGTTGCATCATTTACAGAAGATCATGGACCTGATGTACGATGGGCGGCTCTTTTGCATGACATCGGAAAACCTGTCACATTTTCTATAGATAAAGAGCGTATTAAGTTTAATGAGCACGCAACGGAAGGAGGTAAGCTCGCAAAAGTTGTACTCGACAGACTCCAGTTTCCAAGCGCTCGCAGAGATAAGATTTGTTGGATCATTAAGCATCACATGATGATGAGTACGTTTGCAGGTATTGATGACACAAGGAAACATCACTGGTATTACCATCCGTGGTTCATTGAGCTCCTTCAAGTGTTCTGGTTAGATATTGCAGGAACAACACCATCAAATTTTGACTTGTATGAATCTATCATTAAAGACTACAACGCGTTTCTCGACGCAAATCCAAGGCCACAAAAGCTGCTTCTCAGTGGTGATGAGGTAATGCAAATACTGGGAATAGAGCAAGGAGAGAAGGTAGGTAGTTCGCTTAGAGCCCTATTTGAAGAGCAAAACAAAAAAACAGTAACTACAAAGAAAGAAGCACTGGAGTTTATTAAGAATCTGCAAGTATAATAAGGGTATTCTTTCCCACTAACCCTATGGAACTCTCCACATTCGCATACACCATCGGAATCATAGAACTTCTGTTTGGTCTGCCACTGCTTTTTTATAGCAAACCTACTGTGAAGTGGCTAGACAAAGCTTTTAAAGATGATGTTCAAATGCGCGTCATCGGTGGAATCATGACAGTACTCGGAGCCCTCGTTCTTATAGAAGGCTACGAAATAAGTGCAGATCCTGCAGGTCTTGTGATTCTTATGGCCTGGGCAGTATTCTTAAAAGGAATGATGTACACCTGGTGGCCACAGACTGCGGTGAATATGAAGAAGAAATTAATGAAGAGTGAAGCAATGCTCACATTGGGCGGTATCGCTGCTACTGCAATTGGAGTACTACTTGTATACGCAGCATCTATTTTGTAATAGTTTTCTGTGCTTCGACGATAACGTTACCAAATCCGAAGATTTTTTGTAGTACACCATACTGGCACTTTTGAATATCTTGAGCCATCCAAAGGTCAACACTC
>CAJXJE010000127.1 GCA_913054215.1 uncultured Candidatus Peregrinibacteria bacterium
AGATGAAACGTAATTATTATGAACTCCTCCCCTACGTCTTCAAGAGATTCTCTCTCCTGCGGACTTTGCGCACAGGAGCGCCTACTATGATGCACTGGGCAACGAGAAAGCCACTGCCAAAAAGCGATAAGCCTGCCCTGTTTACGATGAACATCATGCCGCCCATGATGACCGTGTGGTATCACCTCGTACAAAAGAACCTCGGAGACAAAGTGGATCTGACTATTTTTGATTGCAGTGGAACTCTGAAGAAAAAAGATTTCCCGAACGCGCGCGTACAGAAGTATATCAATGTGTATGCCGCAACAAAGTCCGATGAGTTCCTTTACCACATTGCAACGAACAGAAAAATTGGATGGGTATGTGATGACGATATGTTTATTCTCAGTGATAAATGTCTTGATACGATTGATAATGCATTTAAAGATCCGAACACTGCATCACTCAGCTTTCGCCCACGCAGCTGGTGGCACTTTGATATCGACGGCAAAGAATATGAACCTAGTAGTAGCTATAGCATCGTGGTAAACCGAGAGATCTACTGCGACAAAGAGAAGCTCTGCCTTTCTCCTGCGAATGGAAACAATCACGCAGTGTCGCACATCGGCAAAGAGGTAAAGCGCTACGACACGTTCGATCAAGCCAACGAAAAGTTGATCCGCAAAGGCTACAACTGTGTCATCGTTCCAGAGAGTGAGCGTGACCAACTGGTAACAGGATTTTCTGGGGTCAGCAGTGCGGTGATGCTTCTGTGGTACTTCCGTTCTTCAAAGCAGATGATGGATTACCTCGAAGGACCTGCAGACGATGCATGGCGCGGCAACACGCTGTTCACCGTGCTCTCGGGCCTGCGTGCCATAAGCTACATGCAGCAGATGCACGAAGAGATCACAGGAAAACCCTATAGGCTACGAGCGATGCCTAGTTGGGATGCGTTGGAACGATTGTGTGAGCAAAAAGCACCACTCATTCGAAATGAACACTCCTTTGAAAAAGTTGATGAGGTGGCGGCTATCTTGAAAAATAACCTTTAGGCCTAAACCGCAGCGTCACAAACACCCATACCCACTTAAACCAGTCCTTCCAGTTAATCTTCTTCCCCTCTTCCATGCTTCTGGGGTGATAGCTGATAGGTTGCTCAAGAATCTCCACTCCATTGCGTAGAACCATGACTGTAAGCTCTGGGTCGAACCGGAAATCATTCTCTTTAAGAGGCAGTGTCTGGAGCAGATCGTTACGCACCATTTTGTAACACGTTGGCTGATCGGTGAGATGAGACCCATAGAGAACGTTGCAAACGTACGTGAGTGACGTGCCTCCAATAAAGTGACCGAGATGCACAAACTGTTTTTGCTTTCTCAGCCGACGCGATCCCCATAGCGCTTTAAGGTTACCCTTCTCTGCGTACTCCAGTAACCCAGGGATTTCCTCTGGGTCATACTCGAGGTCTGCATCCTGCACGATAACGTACGTACCAGAAGCTACTGAGTATCCTTTTCGTACAGCAGAACCCTTTCCACCATTCTTCTTAGTCATGACCGTGTCTTGGTCACGTGCAATCTCCTGTAAAATGCTGAGCGAATTATCACTGGATCCGTCATCCACAAAAATCACCTCAGAAAAATCTCCACAGGCCGCAAAGATGCGACCAGAAATCTCGCGGAGCGTTGCCTCTTCGTTATAGACCGGAACGACAATAGAGAGTCTCTTCTGGTTCATCGGTTCATGTTGGAAATAATCTCAGCAATACACTGCTTCAAGCTGTGTTCGTTCACCACAATGTCGCGTAACTCTTTTGTAAGCTCATCACGGTCGTGATCGTTCATTCCTACAATCGCCTTGGCTTGAGAGCCCATAGTTGTTTCTTCTGCACGACATACTTTCGGCAACTCATCTTTTGCAGCCTCGCTACTCGATACTACAGGGCAACCACAAGCCATCGCTTGGAGCACCACTTTATCAAGCCCTCCTTGTGATGCATGCAACATACAATCCGCACGCTGCAGTAACTTCGGAATTTCCTCAGGACTCACCCATCCCATCTCTACTCGATCTGCGATACCGGCGCGATGCATCAGTTCATGCAAGTTTCGTTCCACGATTTTATCCGCTTCGGTAATCGTTCCTCCGGCAATCGTCAGCTTACAGTCCGGAAGTTCACTGAGTGCCTTGAGGATATGGTCGTAATGTTTGATACCCGTGATGCGACCAATAGCAACAAGATGACATGGTTCGCGTTTGCTTGAATCTGGAACGAACCTCTCGATGTCGATACCATGACCAACGATCATCTGCTTCTTGGCAAGCGTCGGTAGCCCATGCTCGGACGCTGCAAATACTTTTTTCACAAACAGCAAGGAGAGTGAAAGCTTCCAGCTACCACGTTTGATTTCATACCAAAGATACATAGGCTTGCGCAGCACGATC
>CAJXJE010000128.1 GCA_913054215.1 uncultured Candidatus Peregrinibacteria bacterium
AAGAGAAGCAGATGTTCCACACTGCTAGGTATCCCTTCTATCGCCAACTCTTTTACTGTGACATCCTCTGCGTCCGAACGAAATTTTAGAATGAGTAATGATGGCGTCAGCGTACTTGCAAGAATCTGCCTGCTGCCAATAGGAACACTCCCCTTTGAAACAAAGAGATTACCCTGTGTGTGAATAATAACCGATTGATCATCATCCGTAATCACAGTAATCCAACAGATAGTACTCAATGTGCAATCATCATTGTTCAAAGTAATACCCGTCACATCCTCTCCATCAACTTTATCGACACCTTCAATAAAATCTAGCTGAGAGGTATCAAAGGCAATGGCAATAGTACTCGCAGACTGTGACGTTTCTATATCAGCCCATAGCTCTACTCGTATATATGCTCCGTCTTTTACGAGAATATTTTGTCCTGCAAACGTCAGTGTTTCTCCTTGGGACACTGCGCGTCCGTAGAGTGTTTCTACGGTGCCATCCCCATCACGATCGATAAATATTCTGTAGTTTTCTGCAAATGCTAATGAGCCTACTGAACTTTTAAATTTTAATGTTGTCATAAAAATGTCCTGTCTTCCAGCAATAGCCGTAAAGGCAAACAGTGGTACATCAAGGTTTCCCGACGCCTGTGCGCTGTTTGATATCGGTTGTTGCTCAATACGCAGCGCACCATGGCGAATAGGTTCTGCGACTAAAATACAGGTCTTGCTACACCCATCACCATTCACGACATTGCCATCATCACACTGCTCTGTCCCCTCTTTGAATCCATTGCCACACACAGCGGGAGTAGTAGGAAACGTTACTGGAACAAGTATTGGTGCATTTGGATCTATTGGCTCACCACTGAGCGTGGCAATCGGCTCACCAATCATCGTCAACAGCAGTGCCATCTCTCCACGGGTGAGTTGGTAATCTGGCGTAAAAGGGAACCTCCTAAAAATTTGTCTCGGGGCTGCAGCGTCCATGTAACGGTGATACCAGGGTTTAGTAACATCTTCACGTTGCAATGCGACGTTCCACGCTTCAAAGCTCATTTTGAGAGCTTCTGCAAGAATAATGGTGTCTTCTCCGCGAAATGTTCCATCAGGATGCCCTTGAATCACGCCAAGCAATTTTGCAGTACAGGCATATGCCCAAAACCACTGATTGTTTCCAACAAAATCCTTAAAACACCGTTCACTTCCACCTTGATACGCTTGGTCTCCGTATACAGCGAGCATAAGGAGTTTCAAAAACTCTGCGCGGTTGATTGCCTTGTATGGACGAAATGATCCATCGGGATATCCATTGATAATACCACGCGCTTCAAGAAGATCGATAGAACTCTTATACGGATACTGTTCAATGTCATTAAGAGCTGAAACAGATGTAGATACCAGCAACCCTATCACAACAAAAATGAATCCTGTACGTTTCATCGAATAAAGTATACATTTTTCACTTTCCACTTTCCACTGTGCATTTCTACCCCGGTTCTGCTGTTGTTTCTTCATCGGAGAGTTTTTGCTGTGCCTCCTCACGTTGAATCATCGTATCTGTATCTATTTTTTCATGAGCATCTTCTAAGAGCGCCTCTTCACGTTCTTTCACCGATCGTGTCTTTGGTGCGGTACTCCTCTCTTTTGCTTTCTCCTCCGTTTCTTTTTTCCGCTTCGTCTCTTCATCTTGTTTGCCAGCAAGTTCCCCTTTAAGATCTTGTAAATTCATCTGAGATTTTAAATCGATTTTTTGAATATCTGTCTCTTTTTCCATTCCAACACGTTCTTTGATTTTCTTTTTCAACGCATCTTTCTTACCATGGTCTGCACGATCGAACCTCTTACTAGAAGAGGAAGAAGGTAGCGCGTCTTTATCATCTTTCCAAGCCATATGATTATTGTAATTGATTAATAATATCAATGGTACCCGCGGCAGGACTCGAACCTGCAACCCTCGGTTCCGAAGACCGATGCTCTATCCAGTTGAGCCACGCGGGCACATGCGTATTATATCTATTTCTAAAGCAAAAAACCTGTAATGTCTTGGGTTATTTTCTCCAATCTAACAATCTGTCACGAAGCGGAAACTTGTTTTCGCTGGAGTGACTCCTTTGAAGGGAAGGAGAGCCCATAAGAGGAAACCTCAAAAACACCCACCTCTTGCGAAGGCGGGTGTTGATCACGCGACAAGATCTTGTAGCGATACTATCGGCGCTTCTTGCGACGAGTTGTCTTGCGCTTCTTAGTCTTGCGCTTTGTCGCCGTCTTGCGCCTAGCAGCTTTTCGAGCTGGCTTGCGCTTCTTCGTAGCCTTGCGCCTCTTGGCTGGCTTACGTTTCTTCGTAGCAGTCTTGCGC
>CAJXJE010000129.1 GCA_913054215.1 uncultured Candidatus Peregrinibacteria bacterium
CAGAAAAGAAGGAGTGTAATGCAATGATTCATTAAATCATTCTTAGAAAGAATACATTCCACCTTTTTCCGCGAAAAAGGTGAAGCCAAAAACACCTGCATTTTTATATCTCGCTCAAACAAGGGCGGCTGGCAAGAGAATTAGGTATACGGCATATGTGTTTTCTAATGCTTCAGAAAAGAAAGAGGAAACACAAAAAAGACCAGAAATAACCTCTGGCCTTCTTTGTTTTTGTGTTTCTTCCATTCAACTATCAACAACGTTTTACATATGCTGCTGAGCAGTACAGAAGATATAGTGAGGGGAGGTGCCCTTCTACTCCTTGCCTTGTTGAGGTTTCTTATTTTTCTTCGTAACCCGGCGAAGTCTCCGTACCGATTCTTTTAGACTGTGCACGAGGGCGGGCAGTGAATCTGGAGATAAAATGTGGCATACTTGTACAGCAACCTCTCTTATACAGCACGACGTCACAGAGCAAAGAGGAGAGTATCGACCTTGAATCGAAATGATCTGCACTGTCCTCTCTGCTACAGTTTTAACAAGTCTTGTAAGGAGCGATCTGGTCTGTCCGGAGCGGATTTCTCCACTCCGAACAAATCATATTATTGTACAGTATTATTTACATAACTTCAAGAGCATTTTGGCTAGTGGATGAGGGAACTGATAGGATAACAATATGAAAGATCGCCGCCACTATCACAGCTGGCTACACAGATGGCATCACAAATTTGGGATTCTGATGACCGCTGTCATGGGCAGCTTGGCAATGACTGCGATACTAGCTATTACCGTAAAAACGCTCACACAGCTCGATAAACACCCCGCCGACTTCCTGCCTACAGACCAAACCATAGCAGTTTTTCGCCTTCCTGAATGGGAGACATTGCAGCAATTTTCCCCTTGGTTTCCAGAGCTAGATCGAGTCGTTTCCACACCTGTTCCCCGAACAATTGCCATCGTGGATACAGGGGGAAAGAGAGAGATCATCGAATTTGCACGTGCACAAGAGATGCCAAAAGAGAATGAAAAGCACATAGGAACCTACACGATAAAAGCATCGGACGAAGCAATGGCATTGCTAGAACCTAGCGATGGAAAACTTTCGAAAGACCCAACATTTCAAACATTGTCTGCAGCCATCGGGAAGCAAGGTAGCTGGGTCTACCTCCAAAGAAAAGGTATACCCGAGTCCACTTCCCTGCACCAAGAACTCAGGCGTAGTCTTCTTCTAGGAAATAGCGATGCTGTTGCAATTTCGCATAACAAGCACACACGAATAATTGCGAGAATTTCTGAACCAGAACCATCAAGTATCAGCACACCACTTCCTACTAGTCCAACGTATCAAACAGTTCTCACGATGAGTATTCGCTCTCTAGCAAATCTTTGGAAAAATACGTTGGAGTATATCGATACTGGAAACCAGTCTATTGCTCTCGGCATTGCACGACAACGTTTCGTCAAAATATTCGGCTCTTCTGTCAGTCTTGAATACGACATACTTCCTCTGCTCGAAAACACAACAATCATTCACGTCACTCAATCTGGCTCTATACCGTTTATACAACTTGCAGGTAGTACCAATGATATACAAAAGACTATGAACACTCTCGATCGCTTACACGAAGGTATGCGCTCTCAACTCCCAAGCATTAGTGTGCAATCAACAATGTTTGATGGACGCTTTTGGCACAGCAACATTCGTAGCGACCACTCTGCCATAGAGCAGAAAACTATTGCACAGGGTCAATGGCAGATTCGCAGTACATTTACTTTAGGTTCTCGTACTGGTCTCTTTACTGCTACTCATAGAGATCAGTTCATCATCAGTAACAATGCAGACTACTTAAAAGAAGCCATGACAGAAGATCCACGACCACTGCTAAACCTCCCCGAAGCCCCCGCACTCCTTCGATCTGCCAGAAAGATCGCTGGCCAAGCCAATACAAAAAAGATTACGGAATACCTTACGACACTCATGCCAGTCGACAGGCAAACATCTCCACTCCTCGGAAAACTACCCCCGCAAATACAGTGGTCTTCACAACAAAGAGGAGACGTCACGACGATAGTACTGACTGATCCTGGGTAATTACTTTTTCCCTAGAGATCACTAGCTTTCCATCAATAAAAAACCTAATCTGACACGCGATGTCATTTATCAAGCCAGCAAAGGTATTTCTCTCAATTTCAGGAACTCTCGTAGCGATAAGCTTGGTACTGCTCGTTACGCCCGGTCCAAGGCTAAGTATCGACTTCACAGGAGGAACGATGATGGAGCTTGGAATTCCAGAAGATGCCACAAGAGACAACGTAGCCGCAGCTCTTGA
>CAJXJE010000130.1 GCA_913054215.1 uncultured Candidatus Peregrinibacteria bacterium
GGTATTCAGAAGATCTGCTTCGACTGTCCAATACTCCACCGCATTAAACGCTTTAATTTCTCGTTCGCGGTCCACAATAATACGCACCGCCACCGACTGCACACGACCGGCAGAAAGACCTCGGTATACTTTTTTCCAGAGGAATGGAGAGAGCGTGTATCCCACCAAACGGTCGAGGATACGACGGGCTTGTTGTGCTTCGACGAGTTTCTTGTCGATCTCTCGTGGGTTTGCCACTGCTGCATCGATAGCGGTCTTGGTAATCTCGTGAAATACAATGCGCTTTACGGGTTGATCTTTCTTCGGCTTGAGCGCTTGAATAAGATGCCACCCTATGGCTTCTCCTTCACGGTCTTCATCAGTGGCAATCCAGAGACCATCGGCCTCTTTCATTGCTTTGCGCAAAGCAGTCACCACTCCTTTTTTCTCATCGGGAATTTCATACTCCGGTTCGAAATCTCCATCGACATCAACCGCAAGACCAGAGCTTGGAAGGTCACGAATGTGCCCCATGCTCGCTTGCACGTTGTAGTCTTTCCCAAGAAATTTCTTGATAGTTTTTGCCTTGGTCGGGCTCTCGACAATGACAAGTTGGAGCATGTGGCGAAGAGTAGAGAGTATAGGGTAGGGTTGTCAAATATCGCTACAGCACTTGCTTTCCTCTCGAAAACGTTGCCTGAGAGTAAAGCTTACTTTCCACACTGATCATCTTTGGTATTCAAGACTTTTTAGCTTGAGAAAGCGATTTAAATGACTTTTTACGTGATATTTTTCTCTAGACCACGTATTTTCGGCTTGCGTAAGCCTAATGCGACCGTAAACTTTTACTTGAGTTACATCTTTCCCCCTTATCCTATGTCCAAACAGGATATCATTAACGCCATCGCAGACGCTGCTGGTATTACCAAGCGTTCTGCTGCTGCATCTCTTGATGCGTTGGTGACACTTATTACCAAGGAGCTGAAGAAAGGCAACTCCGTTACCATCACTGGTTTCGGAACCTTCAAAGTTTCTCACCGCGCTGCACGTGTTGGGGTAAACCCACGCAACCCAACTCAGCGTATTTCTATTCCTGCTATGAGGGTTCCATCCTTCAAAGCTGGTAAGACTCTTAAGGACGCTGTTCGCAGCTAAGAGTTCGTAAACTTCGAAATAAAAGCCTCTGTTATAGGAGGCTTTTTTTCTTCTCATATCTGGTAAATCTCGCTAAGCTCTATCCAACATGAATGCAGATCTGATAAAGGAAATCGTCGGCAATTTACTAACACAGCTAGGGTTGCCCTTTGACTCTATCGAAGTCGAGGAACGTGAAGATATGACCCATGCGGAGATTACCTCCTCTATGGCGAGCCGTATCATCGGCTGGCATGGTGAGACGCTCAATTCTATTCAGCATCTGGCAAAATCCATTATTCGTCAAAAAGAGAAGCTGGATCGCAGCCCATTTTTGGTACTGGATGTGGACGGCTACAGAGCATCCCAGGAAGAGAAGGTGAAAAAGATCGCCAGCCAAAAAGCAGACTTCGTACGCAGGACCGGCAGCCGTGTTGCCTTGGCTCCTATGAGCCCGTACTTTCGTCGCATCGTGCATTTGCATGTGGCCAATACACCCGAGCTTGCCGACCTGACAACCGAGAGTAGTGGCGATGGAGACTACCGTCAGATTGTACTGAAATTAAAAGATGAATCCGCGAAAGTAGAGGATGGACAGGAGCTTGCCCCCGTGATTGTGGAGAGTACGGATGATGGTCTTGAGAACTTGGATATTTAAAACGAAAAACTGTACTCCTTCCTTTTGGAGAGTCAAGAACAGTTACGACACTGATTTTAGCTCTTCGTAGAGCTTTTTTTCCTGTCTCGAAAGTTTTTTGGGTACCGTTACACGTACCGTTACATAGTGGTCCCCAAGCCTCGAGGAATTCAGTTGTGGAACTCCTTTAGATTTCAGTCGCATCACTTGCCCTGGTTGTGTGCCAGAGGGAATTTTGAGTGTGACGTTTCCGTGAACAGTCGGCACTGGTACTTCTGTGCCAAGCGTGGCATCGACAATGGACACCAACACTTCCGACCGAATATCTGTGCCTTCACGCACAAAACGTTTGTCGGGTATCACGCGCACAACGACAAAGAGGTCGCCAGCGCTGCCGCCAAGTTTTCCAGCATTACCTTGGCCTTCTACTCGGAGAGTTTGCCCGTCGTCTATCCCTGCGGGGATATCGAGTTTCAGTTCTGTCTTCTGTCGCTTGGCGCCTTCTCCACTACATTCTTTACAAGGGTGTTCAGGAATTTTGCCCGCACCTTGG
>CAJXJE010000131.1 GCA_913054215.1 uncultured Candidatus Peregrinibacteria bacterium
TCTCGTGCGTATGTTCGAGGATTTGCACCTCACTTAGTCCCAGATATCGATTGTCGTGCGTCTGATGTGCATACAAATGTCGATATTATGGCATGGATGCGTGACGAGTATGAAAAGCAGACGCACACATACGCTCCGGCGATGATCACCGGAAAACCATTGTCATTCGGTGGCTCTATTGGCAGAGATACAGCTACAGCGCGTGGGGCATTCTTTATTTTAGAAGAAATGGGAGATCGATTTGCATTAGATCCATCGGAATTACGTGTGGTGCTTCAGGGTTTTGGTAATGCAGGAGCGCATATGGCGAAGTTGCTGCACAATGCAGGCTACATTGTTGTTGCGGTATCAGATTCTAAAGGAGGCATCTACAGTTCAGAAGGTATCGATCCGGTGCGTATTGCCAAATATAAGGGGAAGACGGGTTCGGTATCAGGAGAGTATTGCGAAGGGTCGGTGTGTGATATCGGGCACATGAAAATGGATAACGTGCAAAAGATTTCTAATGAAGAATTACTTGAGCTCGATTGTGACATTCTGATCCCTGCAGCGTTGGATAATGTCATCACCGAAAAGAATGCGAAGAATATTAAGGCATCGTACATTATAGAGCTTGCCAACGGGCCAACGACTCCAGAGGCAGATGCGATCTTAGAAAAAAATGGTGTCCGCGTTATTCCTGATGTTCTCGCCAATGCTGGTGGTGTGACGGTGAGTTACTTTGAGTGGTCACAGGGTAGAAGTGGAGAACAGTGGACGGCAAAAGTTGTTGACGAAAGACTCAAGAGGATTATGTTGGATGCCTATAAAGCTGTTCGTCGCGAAGCACGTCGAGAGAATATGACCTATCGCGAAGCTGCCTTTGCTGTGGGTATCAAAAGAATGATGGAAGCCATGACGGTAAGGGGCTGGATATAGTTTTGTGAATCATTTACAGTAGACTTCAAATGACAGATGTTGCGATCATTGGCCTTGGATGTGCTGCGTATACGGCAGCGGTCTACACTGCTCGTTATAAGCTCGATACTCTTGTGATTGGTGAGGAAGAGGGGGGTATGGGTATGACAGCGGTAGAAGTAGGCAACTGGCCTGGAGATATTGATGTAACGGGTCCAGACTTGATGGAACGCTATAAGAATCATGCTTTAAGTTTTGATAACGTAACGCATAAGGTGGGAAGAGTCGAAAAGGTCGAGCAGACCGATGACGGTTTCCGATTGACTATGCAGAGCGGGGATACCGAAGAGGCACGCACGATTATTTTTGCTACAGGCTCCAATAAACGTCATTTAGATGTTCCTGGAGAGAAGGAGTTCTCTGGTAAAGGTGTGACGTACTGTGCAACCTGTGACGCGTTCTTCTATCGTGGTAAGGATGTTGCTGTTATCGGAGGAGGGGACAGTGCGGTAGAAGGAGCTGCGATTGCTGCACAGGTTGCGAACAAAGTGTATTTGGTGCATCGTCGTAATGAGTTTCGTGCAGAACCGTATTGGGTCGACAAAGTGAATGAAAAGGAAAATGTGGAGTTTGTTCTCGAGCGCAATTTAGTTGAGGTTCTTGGAGACGGTAAAGTGACAGCCATCAAATTGGATAAGGAATGGAATGGATCAGATGAGATCAAGGTGGATGGTGTCTTTATTGAAGTGGGTTCTATCCCTGCAGTAGATCTTCCAAAGCAGCTTGGCTGCGAGATGGATGAGCGTGGTCACCTAAAGGTCGATGATGCCATGAAGACGAATATTACGGGGGTATTTGCCGCAGGAGATGTCACGAGTGCCAGTAATCACTTTGCGCAGTTTGCCACAGCTGCTGGAGAAGGATCTGTTGCTGCAAATACGGTGTTTGCCTATCTGCAGGCTGGGGAAGGGCATGGCGGTGCTATGGGATAGATCAAGGAAAAGAAGCAAAGGTGAAAATTTGAAATGTTGAAAATGCTACAGTAGGTGCATGTGGCTTTCGTTTGCCATTGGCTCTGTCTTTGCATGGTCCATTCCCATTGTGTTGGATTCTGTTTTGGTAAAGAATTTTGAGAAAAATCCATTCATCCTTATGTGGACGCAAAGCTGTATCAGCATGGTTATTTTAGTAAGTATTTCATTTTTCATTCCACTGGAATCAGCATGGATACCATGGCTTGTTCTTACTTCAGTCATTGCGTACGCAGGAGACATTGTCCTTTTTTATACACTCGATCGGGTCGAAGCATCCGTTGTGAATATTGCGTGGGCATTTCTCGCTATCGTACTTAGTATTATAGGTTTTTACTTCTTTGGTGAATCGTGGTCAGTATCTCAGATG
>CAJXJE010000132.1 GCA_913054215.1 uncultured Candidatus Peregrinibacteria bacterium
ATCATCAAGCTCTCTGGTTGGAGGAAGTGATGGTAGACCTTGAACTCGGATGCTGGAGCGAAGTTGATGTGGTGATCTGCGATGACCGAGAAGAAGTACTCCGATGCCATGCAGGCCTTTCCTGCTGTACCACATCCTACGAGGAATGTTCCCTTGGCTTCTTTTATTGCTTTTGCAATTGTTTTGATCTGTTCTTCGTCTTGGTTGACCGCTCTGGCGATGCTTTCCTTCTGATCCATGATCTCTTTGAGCATGTAATGCGCGTACTCTCCTTTGTGCGCTTCTTCTATCGTCCACGTGATCTCTATCTCACGCTTCGGTCGCTCTTCTCCGGATTCAATGTCTGTAAAGAGGATGGACGTACCATCACACACAACCATCTCGCCATCGTCGAGGTATTGTACGATCTTCGTGTGCTCTGCAAACGCAGGGATGTCGGATGCGATGAAGTACCCTCCTCCTTCTTTATCTGCGCCAACGATGAGAGGAGAACCCGTTCGTGCTGCTACGAGTGTTTGGGATTCTTTGTGCATCGCAAGGATCGCATATCGACCTTCAAATTGCAGACATGCTTTGCGTACTGCACTAGCGAAGTCGTCTGTAGACTTCATCTCTTCCTCTATGAGGTGTGGGATGATCTCGGTGTCCGTTTCAGATTTGAATGTGTGACCCTTCTCCTTGAGTTCATCTCTGAGGACTTGGTAGTTCTCAATGATGCCATTGTGTACAACGGCGATCTTTTTTTCTGAATCTAAATGTGGATGAGCATTTTGCTCGGTCACTCCTCCGTGTGTCGCCCACCTGGTATGTGCAATAGCTAAACCGGACTTTTTACTAAAGTCATCTGTGTTTACTTCACTGATCTTTCCTACTCCTTTAGCTAGATCAATATCACTTCCAACTTTATATGCAATACCCCAAGAGTCATACCCGCGGTACTCAAGTTGCTTGATACCTTCGACGACAAGTTTTCCAGCATCTGATCGTGGGCCTACGTATCCAGAGATTCCACACATGACAGGTAGTTAACTCGTATTTCGCTATTTAGTCAATGCTTCCTACTTCTCTAAAAACACTGTATTTCCCAAATTTCTTCTATTTCCCTGTACCATTATCTTGCATTATCTTTACCTCCTCCCTAAACTACCGTCGATTTATGCCAATCATCAAGTCAGCTATCAAACGGGCAAGACAGAACACGGTTCGCCGAGCAAGGCGTCAACCGTTCAATACGCATATGAAATCCATGATGAAGAAGCTTACAGACCTCGCGAAGGAGGGTAAGACTGATGAGGCTATCAAATTACTTCCTACAGTGTATAAATCTATCGATACAGCTGCGAAGAAGTGCATCATTCACAAAGCCACTGCAGCTCGCAAGAAATCGAAGATGGCGAAACTTGTAGCAGTTAAATAATACTATTTATATGGGCAACCTTCTTGCTCTAGACGTAGGCTCCAAACGCACAGGAATCGCTTTTTGTAGTGATCAAACAGGTGTAGCTGTTAGCTTAGAGACTATCAAGCATAACTCTATAGAAGCTCTCGCTGAGTCAGTTTTGGCTATATATCATGATCGTAACATCTCTACACTACTCTGTGGCCTTCCTCTCCTCCCTACGGGTGAAGAAGGGGCTCAAGTAGTCTTTGTTCGAGGTTTTGCAGCATTACTCGAAAATGAGGGCGTTGTCGTCGAATTTGTCGATGAACGCTATACATCTGATGCTCCTGCATCTGTCGATAAAGACGCTTCTGCAGCATGTAAGCTTATTTTGACATATCAGGAAAGAAATTCATAAAGTATTGACAAATTCTCAAAGTGCTTTAAAATCAATCCCTTTGCTCTTTGACAACTTAGTTTTACTTAAATAGCTTATAAATCTCTAAGCAGCTTATGTCTACCGAAACCGCGCTTAGAACTTCCATTTCTGTCAATATTTTGGTAAAACAAGGGTTGTCCCTTTCCTCGCTTCTATGACTGATCAATCTTCTCAATCCACGGCAGTGCAACAAAAGACTGCAAACAAGCATCTAACCGTTAATCTTGACGAGTTGCTCAATAGTTTGTTCCTCGTATTGACCGAAAAAGAGGCAACCGTAGTAAAACGTCGCTTTGCACTTCAAGGGAATCAAAAGCAAACATTAGAGAAAATTGGTAAGCACTTTAATGTAACAAGGGAACGTATTCGTCAAATAGAGAGCAT
>CAJXJE010000133.1 GCA_913054215.1 uncultured Candidatus Peregrinibacteria bacterium
TCTACAGTTGTGGTAAATGTATTAAGTATAATTTCTGAGCCATCAACTTTCCAAGAAACATCACATCCTTCACTTCGGCCAATCCAGTTTTTCTGCATCGCGATAGTTTTTTCCGGCCAGTCGAGCTTGTCATGATTATCAAGCAACTTTTGTGCATAGTTCGTAATTTTCCAATACCACTGCGTCATAGGTTTTTGTTGTACCACTGTAGAACATCTTTCGCATGTTCCATCCTGGCACTGCTCATTGGCAAGTACGGTTTGGCAACTGTCACACCAGTTCACATTTGCATCTTTTCTATAGGCCAAATCATTCTCATACATCTTCAGAAACAGCCACTGCGTCCAGCGGTAGTACTCGGGCTTGGAGGTATTGACCATCTTGTCCCAGTCGTACATACATCCAATGCGCTTGAGTTGCGTGATCATGGTCCCCACATTATTGGTGATGGATTCGTCTGGATGAACTCCAGTTTTTATGGCGTAGTTTTCTGCTGGGAGTCCGAATGCATCAAACCCCATTGGACAAAATACATTGTGCCCCTTCATCCGCATGTAGCGAGAATAGCTATCTGCTGGTCCGTAGTTGTACCAATGACCTACGTGCAGCTTGTCACCACTTGGGTACGGCAACATCACCGTACTGTAATAAGGATTTTTGGCTGCCTTTAGATCGATCTCATACGCTTTCGCTTTTTCCCATTTCTTTTGCCACTTAGATTCAACAACAGATGGTTCGTACGACATACGAGCAGTATCGTACAGTTTTAGGCTGCTTTATCACAATTCTTTATGGGAAAACTGTGCATATTCTGATAACCTGCGGGTCTACATATGGCAAAGATCCCCACTGTAGCGATCATTGGAAGGCCGAATACCGGCAAATCCACACTTTTCAACAAGATCATTGGTCGCAGAAAGGCAATAGTCACTGACATTCCTGGTACCACCAGAGATCAAGTTGCGGGGCAAGTAGAGGGTAACACTCTCAATTATTTGCTGATCGATACGGGTGGAATGGGTGGAGGAACGGAGGACACCGCCCTCGAAGATGATGTGCATGAACAATCCAAGCTTGCTCTAGAGCATGCAGATGTCATTGTGTTTACGGTCAATAGTCGTGAAGATCTCACCGCTAGTGACTTTGAGATCGTGAATATCCTCCGCAAGAGCACCAAGTCTCATGTGCCGATTATCATGGTACTGACGAAGTGTGATGACCCCGCGACCATCGATGCAATACTTCCTGAGTATTATCAGCTTGGTATCACCGACAAGATCATCCCCATCAGTGCTCCACACAGAATAGGAATGGAGGAGCTGGAGCAGGCCATCGAAAAAGAACTTACGAAACTCAACTTCGAACGAGTGGAAGAATCGGAAGATGCATTGCCTCGCATTGCGATTATTGGAAAACCAAACGTCGGCAAAAGCAGTTTGGTGAATGCCTTTATGAGTGAGACACAGAGAGCGAAGTCTCCTCTTCTTGTTTCTGATATTCCCGGCACCACGAGGGATGCTGTGGATACAGTGATTCGTTTTCACGACCAAGATTACATCTTCACCGACACTGCAGGTATCAAACGCAGAAAAGATACGAAAGGAGACATCGAATTGTACGCCTACTTCCGTAGCGTGAAGGAACTAGAATACTGTGATATAGCGGTACTCATTATTGATGCTACCCAGCCACTCAGCAGACAGGACAAACGCGTAGCGGGCATGGCAGTAGCAGAAGGGAAAGGCTTGATCATTCTCGTGAACAAGATTGATTTGGTCGAGACAGAAGAGCGGCATTTGCGCTTGGCAGAAATTAAGCAGCAGCTGCAGTTTGCAAAATGCGCCCCCGTACTTCCGGTCTCTGCAGAGACAAAAGAGGGCCTCCTCAAGATTTTTGATTTGATCGAGATGACGCAGAGAAATCGTGTCCGCAGACTACCGACAAAAGACCTGATTGATTGGTACAAGCGAACGGTCTACGGCAAGCCTATGGGTACGCTTGCGAAATCGAAGATGATTATCCAAGCAGAAGAAGTACCTCCGACATTTGTGGTGTTTGTAAAAGATCCGAAGAAAGTACAAGTCTCACAACTGCGGTACTTGGAAAATAGCATTCGAAAAACCTTCGGCTTCGAAGGAACTCCAATTCGGTGGATTACGAAGAAGAATACTTAACCGGCTGATGCTTGATCCTGACACCACC
>CAJXJE010000134.1 GCA_913054215.1 uncultured Candidatus Peregrinibacteria bacterium
TCAGCGTCTTTCGCGTAGGGACCTGGTCTATTCGCTCACGAAGCAGTTCCTTGCGTTTGTTTCTGAAATCCTGCATCCGCGACTTCTTCTGTCGTATACGACGGTTACCCTCATTTCGTGACGCTCTGCGTCTTTCTTTCAATTCCTTCTTTTTCAACCTTCGCAAACTTTCAGATCCTCTTTCTGGTCCTGTAGGCCTATCTCCTCTGCGAAGAAGTCTTCGTTCTTTGATGAGTTCTCTATTCTTTGCTTTGTGCTCTTTTACAGATCGACCTTCCCGAAGACATTTTGTTCTTAGTATTCCGCGATCTTCCCTACATTTCTCTACAAGTGTTCTCGCATTGGTATCATTACGACGTCCATCAGAATTCCCTCGTCGTACACTACGCATACAACGGAGCTTTTCCATTCGACGTTTTCCTGCACAAGGATTCGTAATAGAATTATCATCAGTCTCACCAGCTTCCTCAGCAAATGTAGGCTGAGCGGTAAATGCTATTGCTAGTGTGGTGATGATCGCAAAGATTTTCTTCATTCGTAATATAGGGGAAAGTACTTCGTATTGTACTAGCTCATACTATCTTTGTCACTGTTTTATTTTGTACCGTACATCTGTGTCACACTTGAACCTTCGTCAACGTTCTTGATCACTTGTGCAATCATAGGTGCGACAGAAAGAATCTTCATACCTTTCACAGCACTTTTCTTTACAGGCATGGTATCTGTAACGATTACTTCTTTGAAGTTGGCTTTATTTAGCCTGCTAATGGCAGCACCAGAGAAAATAGGGTGTGTGGCTGCGACGTAGATGTTTTTGTTCACTCCACGCTTTAGTAATGCCTTTTGCGCAGTCAGTAGTGTACCTGCAGTATCGATCATGTCATCGAAGATGATACAGGTCTTTCCTTCTACTTCTCCTACCACTTCGAGGATCTCTGCTTTGTTATGACTTGGTCGAGACTTATGCAGGATCGCTAGATCGGCTCCGAGGCTGTCTGCAAACTTCTTTGCGATCTTTGCACCGCCAATGTCGGGAGATACGATGACTGGATTTGGAAGATTCTTTTCTTTGAGGTATTCAATGAAGATGTGACTTGTGTCCAGAGCATCTGCAGGGACAGAAAAGAATCCTTGTATTTGATCTGAGTGGAGATTGATCGTCATGATGTGGTCTGCTCCAGATTCTTCAAGGAGGTGTGCTATGAGTTTGGCAGAGATGGGTTCACGCCACTGCGAGACACGGTCCTGTCGTGCGTAAGGATAGTTTGGGAGAATGACATGAACGGATCTTGCAAATGCGAGCTTGGCAGCTTGTATCATAAGAAAGAGTTCAATGAGTGCATCGTCTGGAGTTATCCCACTCGTTTGTAAGATGTAGACGTCTTGGCCACGCATAGATTCCTCGTATCGAACATATCTTTCCCCGCAGCTAAATTTCTTTAGCGTGACAGCGCCAAGTTCTATACCTAGTTCTTTAGCTATAGCTTTGGCGAGGGCCGGATGAGAAGATCCTGCGAAGAGATGCATATCGTAGTATGATTATAGCAAATGCAGGTTCGTTTCTCCACGTGTCTTGGCATGGAAGTTGTTGAAGAGCCCACACAAGACGTTTTGGGCACTCTATCGGGTATTCTAATTAATCCTGATTCAGGGGCAATAGAAGGTATATTTGTCACAGTTCCAGGTTTTTCGACTAATGCACAGTTATTTTGCATTGCACACGATATCTTGAGTATGGGAACAGTGGTCTCCGTTCGAACATCGGAAACACTATGTGACCCTATGGAGATCATTCGCCTTGAACCAATTCTTACTGGCCATCGACCAGTACTCGGTCAGCACATCGTTTCAGAAAGTGGTGAACGTATGGGAACATGTCGCGATATACAATTTGAAACAGAGTCTATGCAACTCCAATGGCTTTTTCCGAAGAAGTGGTGGCGATGGCTCACATCAATTCCTGCACATAGCATCGTTGAAGTAACGAGTGATGTCATCACTGTTCGCGATAGAATACTTCCTGTAGAAGAAAGCAGTACAGATGTTTCTACAGCTCTGGAAAAGTTACAAGAGCCATTGAGGCCGTCGTAGATTTCCTCACCCTTCCCAGAGGAAGAGGGGAATTTTTCTATAAAAAAACCGAGGCGTATGCCTCGGTTTTTTATTTGCAGTAGTA
>CAJXJE010000135.1 GCA_913054215.1 uncultured Candidatus Peregrinibacteria bacterium
TTATTATTACACAAACATACAAAGCAAATAGAAAAACCAGGCACATCGTCTGAAAAATCACCAGAGAGCAAATCTACAAAGGACGTTTCTAGAGAAGTTCTTGGTAGTATTAAAGGGTTACCAGATGGAATCCATACTGCGCAAATCGTTGGTCTAGATGGTACAAGAAATAATATAATTATTACAGCTAAGTATGGAAAAACAACGATTGCAATTGAGCCAGGAAGGAAACCAAAAAGTAATCCAAAGCCTAAAGAGAAGAAATCAGCACCAAAAAGTACCCGAAGAGAACACCACCTTCTGCTAAACCTGCTGCACCTAAATCTGGCACTAGTCCCTCTAAATCTTCCCGTAAAGGAAATGCTACCAAACCTAAGAAAGCGCCTGAAAAATTACCTGACGATTCCAATGATGTCCCAGACGATATCTTGAACTGGACAATTACCTGTGAAGTATCAGGCAAACCCTTTAAGATTGTTAAGCAAGAGCTAGACTTCTACAGAACATGGAAACTGCCTATTCCGCGAAGACATCCTGATGTAAGGCATATCGACAGGTATAATCTCAAAAATCCTTTTCGACTGTATGACCGTACCTGCCAAAAGTGTCAGAAGGCTATAAAGACCTCTTATTCGACCGATAGACCTGAAATTGTGTATTGTGAGGAATGCTACCTAAAAGAGGTATACTAAGTGTCTACCCCAGCAAATACTTTGTCTTCTAACCTGGATACTCGCTTTGGAAGTTCGTGGGAGTCCATCCATCCCCATCGACACTGAAGATCTGCAAATCCCTTATTCATTCTCTTTTCCATTGAATCCATCCGAAGATCCATTGAATCTAATTTCTTATGTACACGACTAAAACCATGCTGCATATGGCTCATGACCATCTGCAAAGTAATTTCTTCGCCGTTGCTTTTTGTGTCACCTTTCATTGAGACTGTCATAATACAATCCGCAGCATTATCAATCAATACCCTAAGCTATCTAGAATGATACAGTCCTTCTTTTACCCCGTAGGTAGCCGTTTATTCAGTTCCATTCTCGCATGAAACGAATGAAGCAATCTTACTACCTAAAAGAGGTATACTAGGTGTTTATCTTCCATTCCTATCCCACACCTCTGCAAAGATATCTATGTATCCAGAGAATCCTTCGACTGTGATGCTCACAACTGCAGCACCAGTGGTTTGAAATTGAGAGATAATGATTCCTCTAGCGCTTAGTTCTTCGAGTACTTCGGGTTGCAGACCGCTTAATGTGCCTTTATTTTGCGAGTGGATATCACGGAGGTCATATACTTGTGTTTGGACAGCATAGAACGACTTCATCTCGTCACGTCGCTCAGTAGGGTCAACTCTGTAGTTGATCTCTCTGCCTTTGATCTTAAACCTATTACACGTATTACCAGATTCAGAGCGCTGGTCTTCTTTTGCTTGAGGCTTAGAAGTGTCCTTTCCGCTGCTTTTGCCAGTTTTCTTCTGTCGTGTCATCACCAAGGAAGCACGGTCTAGTTTTTCTTCGATTTCAGCAGGGTTTGATTCACTGATTTTGCGTGCAGTGATACAAATGTTTTTAAACGCCTTAGTACCATCTATAGCTTCTCCTGTTCCTGTCCATTGATTGAGTACTTCAAATCCAAAGAGTGGCAACGCTTCATCGCAGATGCGATCTAGCTCCTCTTTTGAACACGTCCCCTCATTCATCGTGATTATCAGCACTCCATGTTCTCCATCAGAACACTTGAGTAGCCTATTAAACTCTAAAATTGTTTGTACAAGTTGTTCGTTGAGTACAGATTCTTTTGCCGCCTTCTTCGTAGTCTTGACAACAGGGAGTAGGTCAAGAGCCAAGCTGCAATTTACTACATCATACGTACCACTATCTGGTAGTACACCCTTCATATTTCGCATTGATGCAATATGTGTGTGTACTTCATCTTTCATACCCAGATCACGCAGGAGCTTCTCTCCTTGTGGAATCATATTTTTATTGAGATCGACGTTATCAAAGTGTCGACGTCTGTGCTCATAAGCATCTTCCGAACCAAGGTTCTTTAACGTTCCCAGTGAAGCCATCAGAGCACATGGACCACAAGCAATATCTGCAAAGCGCGTTCC
>CAJXJE010000136.1 GCA_913054215.1 uncultured Candidatus Peregrinibacteria bacterium
GTCCCCCGAATGAGTGTTTGTGTCTGATTTTGCTTTATTTGAGCCAAATCAGATAATTCTACTTAAGTCTCGACGTCCCCGCAATCAAATGACATGGACTTGAGGCAAAACGGTGTTATGAATACATTTCTTGTACAGACAATGTCCCCATACTATAAGCTTCTTTTATGAAACACATGCTCCGTACAGCCATTCTCATTGTCGCTGCTATGGTATCGAGTGCTTTAATACTTGCCGGCCTCTTTGAAGTAGTCAGAAATGTCAATCTGTATGGAAAAGGGGTTGCAGATTTTGTAGTCAAGGAGGAAATCCAAGCACTACTGTTCCACCCGACACAAAAGGCTATAGAGGAATTCCCCTTTCTGAAAGACACTTATACAGACGCAGATGCCGTCGCTATCTTTGCAAACTTTGAGACTGCGTTCTTTCAAAAAAATGTAATTGGCACCGGTGCCATAGTGGGGCCCTATCTCATAGAAACAAGTGATACCAATGTGCTGAGTTTCGTAAAGCAACAAGAGGAACCTCTCAGTGCAGATGCAACATTTACCGCTCTTAAAAAACATAAGGGTACCAACCAGTGGACATATCTTCCTTCCTCTTCGCTTCCAAGTAGCACCACGATCCTCTCTCGTATTCTCAGAGCAATGCTCATAGCACGAAGTGACGCTATAGCAGTGTCATACACAGAAGATAACATCACAGTGCAACACCCAGATACACAAAGTTCCATCAGTGCACCAACGAGTATCCCCAATATGCCAGGTGCATTCTTGGAATTACGATTTGGTAATGCGCAAGCATCTTTTTTGACACTCTTAGAAAATCTCTCTGCGCAAGATGCTGTTGTATTCGAGGCGCTACTCAGTAGCACGCTCTCGTACTTTGGAGAAGGGATAAGTTTTCGCTACGACCTGCTCCCGCTACTTGAAAAACCGTCGAGTATGCAAATCAGCACATCAGGAGAAACAGTGAACGTACTCTTAAGTGGATCTAGCAACGATGCATTACAACTGCAAAGCATACTTGATCGACTACACACTACCTATGAACGTTCCCTGCCGACATCAACCATCACCAAACGCATTCTCGATAAACGATTTAGTTCCATAGATATGCGCCACAATGCAAACTCCATAGAGCAAAACCAGTATACAAAAGATGGATGGCTGATTCGCAGTACACAGCTCAAAGGAAGTACAACGGGGCTCGCTACTGCCACACGTCAAAACTTCTTCCTCATTACCACAACGCGAGCGGCTATTGCTCATGCGATGGAAAACCAGAAGAGTGCCGCCGTGCGTTCCACGGCACAAATGACATTTGATCTTTCGAAGCTTCCATTGCTCCTGACGGATATGGCGAATACTCAAAAAGATATTACCAACACTTTTGGAACTGGAACGCTCAACATTATCTCCCACCATGATGGAAAAATACGAAGTATCACTATAGGATCCTCTAGAATTCCATTGCAACTGCTGGATCTCCTCCGATAAAACCGTTACTCTCCTGTTCCGATATGTCACTCCTTAAACCTGCCAAATTCTTCCTAGGGCTTTCTGCGGCTCTCATGCTCATTAGCGTGGTTCTTTTGTTTACACCAGGACCTAAATTGAGCATCGATTTTACTGGGGGAACAATGATGGAAATCAGCCTCCCAGAGGGCACAGAAAAAACGAGCGTAGCAGAAGCACTCGACACCTTTGAGAGCGAAGTACCGCTGGGTAATGTTGCGCTAACTAAGACAAAAAGTAGCACGGTACTTATGCGCATGCGTGATATCAGCAATGACGAACATATTGCCCTCCAAAAGCATCTACGCACTGAGCTCGGTCAGATTCGCGAAATGCAATTTACCACCATTGGGCCAACGGTGGGTGAATCGCTAAAGAAGCGCTCATTCTGGGCACTCGGCATCGCTGCTATTGCTATCGTACTGTATGTCGCCTTTGCCTTCCGTAAGGTACCACGCAGGCTTTCGCCTTGGAGATTTGGAATTATCGCTGTAGTAACACTATTGCACGATATACTCATTACCGTCGGTATCTTTATCCTCATTAGATCGGAAGAGCGTCGTGTA